>CAMHHL010000047.1 GCA_946184925.1 uncultured Clostridia bacterium
TGCTGCGCAAGCAGCATTTAAATCCGGTCGGCTATACGACGTTGTTTTCCTATTCGACCTATCTACTCGACCATAATTTTCAACTTTCAACTTTCAACTTTCAACTTAAAGTGCTTTTGATAAGGAGTATTCTTTACTCTATATCACGGTTTCTGTTAAATGTTGGTTATTGTAACAATAAACTGAGATGTATCGGAAAAGTAGTCCCTCATCCGACCGATTCGCAAGCGAATCGCCCACCTTCAACACAAGGTATGGGTGTTGTTACCCAAAACAAGTTTTGGACAACACCTCACCCCAAGGGAAGGCTCGGTGCGTTTCCGCTGTGTGTGGAAATAACTTACAACTTCCCACTTAGAACTTTCATTTATACTCCGAACAGCATCTCGCCGTATGACGGATACGGCCAGTAGTCGGACGCGGTTTCTGTTTCCATATCGTCGCAGATTGCTCTGAGCGCCTGCATATCCGCGAACACCGTGTCGCAGTAGAAGTCCGCGTATTCCTGAATATCGCTTTCAAACTCGCCTGCCTTGATGAGGTCGTTTTCTAGCTCCGTTATCTTGTTTGAGAAGCACACGAGCTTCTGGCTGAGGTCTGTAATCAGCTCGGTTTCGAGCACAACCGGAATGTCGGCGGAAAGCGCCTTTTTAGCCAGAGCTGTGTCGGTGAGCTCCTTGACATATGCGGTGACAGCCGGGATGATGTCCTTCTTTGCCATGTCGAGCATTGTGTGAGCCTCAATGTTGATGAGCTTCGCGTAGGTCTCGAGGTCAACCTCATATCTCGCCATGAGCTCCTCGCGCGTGAACACGCCGTTCTCGGTGAACAGGCGAATGTTTTTCTCGTCGAGGTAGTGCTTTACAGCCATCGGAACACTCTTGAGGTTCAGAAGTCCGCGTCTCTCCGCCTCGTGAACCCAATCCTCGGAGTAGTTGTCGCCGTTGAAGATGATTCTGTCGTGCTTCTTGAAGGTTCTGACGATGAGCCTCTTGGCGGCGCGCTTGAAGTCCTTGACCTTCTCGAGCTGGTCGGCAAATTCCTTGAGCTCCTCGGCAACAATAGTGTTGAGCACCGTGTTCGGAGTTGCCACGTTGACGGAAGAACCGAGCATTCTGAACTCAAAGCGGTTTCCGGTGAAGGCGAAGGGCGAGGTTCTGTTGCGGTCGGTGGTGTCCTTTTTCAGCGAGGGAAGAACCTCAACGCCGAGATCCATTGTCACCTTGCCCTCGCTCTCGTGTTCCTCGCCGATTTCGATTGAATCGACAACCGCGGTGAGGTCGTCGCCGAGGAATACGGACATAATCGACGGCGGAGCCTCGTTCGCGCCGAGGCGGTGGTCGTTTCCGGCGGAAGCGACGGAGATTCTCAGCAAGTCCTGATATTCATCAACAGCCTTGACAATAGCCGCGAGGAAGAGCAGGAACTGGGTGTTCTCGGACGGGTTCTTGCCGGGCTTGAGCAGGTTTTCGCCGGTGTTTGTGAACATCGACCAGTTGTTGTGCTTGCCCGAGCCGTTGACGCCTGCAAAGGGCTTTTCATGAAGCAGACACACAAGGTCGAACTTCTCGGCAGTTTTCTTGAGCAGCTCCATGAGCAGCTCGTTGTTGTCTACAGCCACGTTGGTGGTGGCATAAATCGGAGCAACCTCATGCTGAGAGGGCGCAACCTCGTTGTGCTTTGTCTTGGAGAGGATTCCGTAAGACCAAAGCTCGCGGTCGAGCTCCGCCATAAATTCGGCAACCCTTGTTTTGATTGCGCCGAAGTAGTGGTCGTCAAGCTCCTGTCCCTTGGGCGCCTTTGCGCCGAAGAGCGTTCTTCCGGTGAAGATGAGGTCGGGGCGCGCGTCGTACATATTCTTGTCAATCAGGAAGTATTCCTGCTCGGCGCCGACGGTGGTGATTACGCGGTTGACGTCATCCTTGCCGAAAAGCTTGAGTATGCGCACCGCTTCCTTTGAGAGGAACTGCATCGAGCGCAGGAGCGGAGTTTTCTTGTCGAGCACTTCGCCGGTGTATGAGGCGAACGCGGTGGGGATATAGAGTGTTCCGTCCTTTGCGAAAACAGGCGAGGTCGGATCCCACGCAGTGTAGCCTCTTGCTTCAAAGGTGGCGCGGATTCCGCCGTTGGGGAAGGACGAAGCGTCCGGCTCGCCCTTGATGAGCTCTTTTCCGCTGAAGGTCATGATAACCTTGCCGTCTCCGTCGGGAGTGATGAAGCTGTCGTGCTTCTCGGCGGTGATTCCGGTGAGCGGCTGGAACCAGTGTGTATAGTGGGTGCAGCCCATCTCGATAGCCCATTCCTTCATCGCGTGGGCTACGGCGTTAGCCATGCTTTCGTCGAGCGGATCGCCGTCGTTGATTGTCTTTTTCAGCGACTTATAGACCGGCTTCGGGAGCTTTTCCTTCATCACATCGTCGTTAAAAACGTTTGAGCCGAACAGTTCCGGGACATTAATCATATGATACTCTCCTTAAAATAAAAATGCGCCGCAAGCCAAAGCTCGCAGCGCCATTGCTGTCTTCGTCTAAAAGTATATATCAGCGCGCGTTTTTTGTCAATAGTTGAATTGGCTAATAATGAGCGCGCGAGGGCTGATTTTCTGTTTATTAATATATACGCGCCGAAATAAAAAGTGTGACGCAATCCAAAAATTTTTTTATTTTTCTAATATGTAATATCTTTTTGCGCCAAATGGATTAAAATACTATGATGGAATAATACGATGGTGGTTTTATGAAGAGTGCTTTCATTATCTCCAAAACCGAAACGAGCATCCGCGCCATCTCCTCGCTTCTCGAGGACGAGAGCTATGATGTCGTTGAGAGCTCACTTTCTCTCGATGTCGCAAAGCAAAGAGTGACGGACTCGGAATTTGAGCTGATTGTCATCAACACTCCTCTCGCTGAGGAGTCCGGGGTTGACTTCTCGGTTTTCTGCGCCAAAAACACCAAGGCTTGCGTGGTTCTCATGGTTCAGCAGGAGAAGTCGATTGACGTATTCAAGATTGTGGACAAGCACGGCGTGCTCGTCATCTCAAAGCCGGTGAACCGCCACCTTTTCCACCACTATCTGATTTTCACCAGTTGCTTCCGCGAGCGTATGCTTTCCGTCCACAGCGAGAACGAAAAGCTCAAAACCGAGCTCGAGGAGATGAAGGTGATTGACAGGGCAAAGCTTCTGCTCATTCAGTGCCTGTCGATGACCGAGCAGCAGGCTCACCGCTACATCACCAAGCAGGCGATGAACATGCGAACCTCAAAGCTCAACATCGCGAAGCAGGTCATCAGAACCTACGAAAACTAACCGTGGCTAAGGGCTTGCCCCTCGGCCTTAATCAAAATTAATCTAAACGAAAGGGAGTTTTTTATGAGCCGCAATGCATATCTGATATTGGAAAACGGCACATACTTCGAGGGCAAGGCCTTCGGAGCCGAAAAGGAAACTACGGGAGAGCTTGTCTTTACTACTGCAATGACGGGCTACCTCGAAACACTCACCGACCCCAGCTACTACGGTCAGGTGGTTATTCAGACTTTCCCTCTCATCGGCAACTACGGGGTTATTCCCGCCGACTTCGAGAGCAAGTCCCCTGCGTTAAAAGCATATATTGTCAGAAACTGGTGCCAAGCTCCCAGCAACTTCCGTTGTGAGGGGGATCTTGACACTTTTTTAAAAAGCGCCGGAATTCCCGGGCTTTATGACATCGACACACGCGCGCTGACGCGAATCGTCCGCGAGTACGGCGTCATGAACTGCAAGCTCACTTATTCTCTCGACAATCTCAATGAGGATATCGAGGAGATTAAGACCTACCGCGTCACCGGGGCGGTCAGCTCAACTTCAATCAGCGAGCCCGAAACCTTCACGCCGGATAACCCCGAGCGCAACGTCGTCCTCATCGACTACGGCGCAAAGCACAACATCGGACGCGAGCTCGTCAAGCGCGGCTGCAACCTCACCGTTGTGCCCTACAACACCTCGCTCGAGGAAATCCTCGCGCTGAACCCCGACGGCATTATGCTCTCGAACGGCCCCGGCGACCCCGAGGAGAACGTCGAGGCAATCGCAACTCTCAAAAAGCTCTGCGAGCGTAAGATCCCGACCTTCGGAATCTGTCTCGGACATCAGCTCCTCGCGCTCTCTCAGGGCGCAAAGACCGAGAAGCTCCACTACGGTCACCGCGGCGCTAACCAGCCTGCAAAGGAGCTCAGCACCGACCGCGTCTACATCACGTCCCAGAACCACGGCTACGCTGTCATCAACGACTCCGTTCCCGAGAACGCCGAGGTAAGCTTCGTCAACGGCAACGACGGAACCTGCGAGGGAATCACCTACACCGATATGCCGGCGTTTTCCGTTCAGTTCCACCCCGAGGCATGCGGCGGTCCGCACGATACAGCGTTCCTCTTTGACCGCTTTATCGAGCTGATTGACAAAAACAAGAACGCTTAAATATATAAAGGAAAGTGATTATATGCCACTGAAATCTGATATAAAAAGAGTAATGGTTATCGGCTCGGGCCCGATTGTAATCGGTCAGGCTGCCGAGTTTGACTACGCCGGCACCCAGGCTTGCCGCGCGCTCAAGGAGGAGGGGCTCGAGGTTATCCTCGTCAACTCCAACCCCGCGACGATCATGACCGACAACGCCATGGCGGACAAGGTCTACATCGAGCCGCTGACTCTCGATATCGTCAAGCGAATCATCATCAAGGAGCGCCCCGACTCCCTGCTCTCGACCCTCGGCGGTCAGACGGGACTTACGCTCTCGATGCAGCTTGCCAAGGAAGGCTTCCTCGACAAGTACGGCGTAAAGCTCCTCGGCGCGGTTCCCGAGACCATCGACAAGGCTGAGGACAGACAGATGTTCAAGGACACCATGCTCGAGATTAACCAGCCCGTTATCCCGTCAATCGTCGTCAACGACGTTCAGTCCGCGGTTGACTTTGCCGACGAAATCGGCTATCCCGTCATCGTTCGCCCGGCGTTCACGCTCGGCGGCACCGGCGGCGGTATCGTAAATAACGAGGAGGAGCTCCGCGAAATCGCCTCGAACGGTCTCGAGCTTTCTCCGATTACCCAGTGTCTTATCGAAAAATGTATCTCCGGCTGGAAGGAGATTGAGTTCGAGGTAATGCGCGATTCCATCGGCAACGTCATCACCGTCTGCTCGATGGAGAACTTCGACCCCGTCGGCGTTCACACCGGCGACTCAATCGTAATCGCGCCTGCCGTAACGCTCGCCGACAAGGAGTACCAGATGCTCCGCTCCGCCGCGCTCGACATCATCTCGGCGCTGAAGGTGGAGGGCGGCTGTAACTGTCAGTTCGCGCTCAATCCCGAGACCTTTGAGTACGCTGTAATCGAGGTTAACCCCCGAGTTTCGCGTTCCTCAGCCCTCGCTTCAAAGGCGACAGGCTACCCCATCGCCAAGGTTGCGGCGAAAATCGCAATCGGCTACACTCTCAACGAGATTAAAAACGCCGTTACGGGCTCAACCTACGCTTGCTTCGAGCCTGCGCTCGACTATGTGGTTGTCAAGCTCCCGAAATGGCCCTTTGATAAATTTGTATACGCCAAGCGCTCGCTCGGTACCCAGATGAAGGCGACAGGCGAGGTTATGGCGATTGCTCCGACGTTCGAGCAGGCTTTGATGAAGGCTGTCCGCGGAGCGGAAATCTCCCACGATACGCTAGACGACGAAATGTTCGCCGGGATGAGCGACGCCTCACTCGAGGACAGGCTCTCCGTCTGCGACGACCTCAGACTTTTCTGTGTATATGAGGCTCTCCGCCGCGGCGTTACAGTGGACAGAATCCACGAAATTACCCTGATTGACGAGTGGTTCCTCGAGAAACTCAGGAACATCATCGCCGTTGACGAGGCGCTGAAAACTCAGCCCCTCACCGACGAGCTCTACCGTCAGGCTAAGGAAATCGGATTCCTCGACCGCACCATCGAGAAGCTCAGCGGTCAGAAGGTCAAGGCTCCGCTCGTTCCCGTCTACAAGATGGTTGACACCTGCGCCGCCGAGTTCAACGCCGAAACTCCCTACTTCTACTCCACCTTCGACAGCGAGAACGAGGCTGAGCTCTTCATCAACGAGCGCAAATCCGACAAAAAGACAGTCATCGTTTTCGGCTCCGGTCCTATTCGCATCGGTCAGGGAATCGAGTTCGACTACGCTTCCGTCCACTGCGTGTGGGCGCTGAAGAAGGCAGGCTTTGAGGTTGTTATCGTCAACAACAACCCCGAGACCGTCTCCACCGACTTTGACACTGCCGACAGGCTCTATTTTGAGCCGCTCACAACCGAGGACGTCATGGGCATTATCAAGACCGAAAAGCCCTACGGCGTTGTTGTGGCGTTCGGCGGTCAGACCGCAATCAAGCTCACCAGGTTCCTCGACGAGAACGGTGTGAACATCCTCGGAACATCCTACGACGCCATTGATATGGCTGAGGACAGAGAGCGCTTCGACGCGCTCCTCGAGCAGCACCACATCGCGCGCGCAAAGGGCGTCACCGTCATGACCAAGGACGAGGCGCTTGAGGCTGCGAACAGAATCGGCTATCCGGTGCTTCTCCGTCCGTCCTACGTTCTCGGCGGTCAGAATATGATTATCGCGTTCAACGACGCCGACGTTGACGAATATATGGACATCATTCTCGCTCAGGAGATCGAGAACCCGATTCTCATCGACAAGTACCTCATGGGCACTGAGCTCGAGGTTGACGCGATCTGCGACGGCGAGGATATCCTCATCCCCGGAATCATGGAGCACATTGAGCGCTCCGGCGTTCACTCCGGCGACTCAATCGCGGTTTATCCGGCGTGGAACGTCACCGACGAGATGGTTGAGACCATCATCGAGGCGACGCGCAACCTTGCCCTTTCGCTCAAGACAAAGGGACTTGTCAACATTCAGTACATCGTCTACAACGGCGAGCTCAATGTTATCGAGGTCAATCCGCGTTCCTCGCGTACAATTCCGTACATCAGCAAGGTCACAGGCGTTCCGATGGTTGACCTCGCGACAAAGGCTATGCTCGGCGAAAAGCTCTCCGACATGGGCTACGGCACAGGGCTCTACAAGAAGTCGCCCTACTTCGCCGTCAAGGTTCCCGTGTTCAGCTTTGAGAAGCTGATTAACGTTGACAACCACCTCGGCCCCGAGATGAAGTCGACCGGCGAGGTTCTCGGCGTTGCCGGAACCCTCGAGGAAGCTCTTTACAAGGGACTTATCGGTGCAGGCTACAAGATGAAGCGCGGCGGCGGTGTGTTCGTCACCGTCCGTGATTCCGACAAGGCTGAAATCGGCGACATCGTCAAGAAGTACGCCGATATGGGCTTCAAAATCTACGCCACCAAGGGAACCGCTGAGGTTCTCAAGACCTATAATATCGAATCCGTCATCGTGAGCAAAATCCACGAGGACGACAACAACAATACACTCACCCTCATCGAGAGCGGAAAGATTCAGTACGTAATCTCCACCTCGGCGAAGGGCAGAATCCCGAGCCGCGACTCGGTAAAAATCAGACGTAAAACCGTCGAGCGCAACATCCCGTGCCTCACCTCGCTCGACACGGCAAACGCCCTCGCAAACTGCCTGAGAAGCCGCTATTCACAGATAAGCACCGAGCTCGTCGATATCAACAACATGAGAAGCGAGAAGATGAAGCTCAAATTCTCAAAGATGCAGGGCGCCGGCAACGATTATATCTACTGCTCAACCTTTGACCAGGAAATCAACAACCCCGAGGCGCTCTCCGTCCGTCTTTCCGACCGTCACTTCGGCATCGGCGGCGACGGAATCATCCTCGTCTGTCCGTCCGACGTGGCTGACGCGAAGATGCGCATGTTCAACCTCGACGGCAGCGAGGGCAAGATGTGCGGTAACGGAATCCGCTGCGTCGGCAAGTTCCTCTATGACCACAATATGCTCGACATCAAAGAGCGCGACGAGTTCTCAATCGAAACCCTCAGCGGAATCAAGAACCTCAAAGCCTACACTCAGGATGGCGAGGTTACAAAGCTCAGGGTTGACATGGGCAAGGCTGAGCTCCGCCCCGAATTTATCCCTGTCAAGTGCGACAAGGACAGAATGATTAACGAGCCTGTCACAATCGACGGCGAGGAATATAACGTCACCTGCGTTTCGATGGGCAACCCCCACTGCGTAGTTTTTGTTGACAACGTTGACGGTCTCGAGATTGAGAAAATCGGTCCCAAGTTCGAGAACGATCCGATTTTCCCCGAGAGAGTCAACACCGAGTTCATCAAGATTCTCAACGACCATACAATCAAGATGCGCGTCTGGGAGCGCGGCTCCGGCGAAACCTGGGCTTGCGGAACCGGCGCCTGCGCCGTTGCTGTTGCCGCGTGTGAGAACGGCTACTGCAAGAAGGGCGAGGACATCACAATCAAGCTCCGCGGCGGCGACCTCGTAATCAACTATACCGACGACACCGTTTTCATGACCGGAGAAGCCATCCGCGTCTATGACGGCGAGATTGAGATTTAAGCCTCACCCTCGGGGAAGGCAAACGGAGGTAATTTTATGAAAATCAATTCCAATTTTGACAACCTTGTTCCGAACTATCTCTTTGCCGAGGTAGCAAAGCGGACAAACGATTTTATCGCGAAGAACCCCGACAAAAAGGTCATCAAGCTCGGTATAGGCGACGTAACTCTTCCGCTCGCGCCGGTTGTTGTTGAAGCAATGAAGCAGGGCGCCGCCGAGCTCGGCGAAAAAGCCACCTTCAAGGGCTATCCCGACTATGAGGGCTACGAGTTTGTTCGTCAGGCTGTATCCGATTATTACAAGAGCTTCGGTGTGACTGTCGGCGCTGACGAAATTCTGATTACCGACGGCGCAAAGTCCGACAGCGGCAACATCGGCGACATCTTCTCGAAGGATAACATCGTCCTCGTCACCGACCCGGTCTACCCGGTTTATGTTGACAGCAACATCATGACAGGAAGAAAAATTATCTACGCCGACTCAAACAAGGACAACGGCTTTGCCGCTATGCCCGACGCGGAGGTTAAGGCTGATATAATCTACCTCTGCTCCCCGAACAACCCCACCGGCTCCGCCTATACCTACGGCGAGCTCAAGGCTTGGGTTGACTACGCCAACAAGAACGACGCGATTATCATCTACGACGCGGCGTATGAGGCGTTCATCACCGACGAGAACTGCCCGCGCTCAATCTTTGCCATTGACGGCGCGAGAACCTGCGCAATCGAGCTCTGCTCCCTCTCAAAAACCGCCGGCTTCACCGGCACGCGCTGCGGCTACACCGTTATCCCCAAGGAGCTCGAGCGTGACGGACATAATATCTACAAGCTTTGGTACCGCCGCGAGGCTACCAAGTTCAACGGCGTTTCGTGGCCTGTTCAGAGAGCCGCCGCCGCAGTGTTCAGCGAGGAAGGTCAGCGCCAGATTAAGCAGAACCTCGAGTATTATCAGGAGAACGCGCGCATAATCGCCTCCGCAATGGACGAGCTGGGTATTTATTATACCGGCGGCAAGAACTCTCCCTACATCTGGCTCGAGTGCCCGAACGGTATGGGCAGCTGGGAGTTCTTCGACTTCCTGCTCGAGAAAGCGAACGTAGTCGGCACCCCGGGCGAGGGCTTCGGCGAGAACGGCAAGGGCTACTTCCGCCTGACGTCCTTCGGCGACCGCGACAACACCATCGAAGCCGTCGAAAGAATCAAAAACGTACTTAAATAATTTACAAATACAAAGCAAAAGCCGGCTTGCTGCCGGCTTTTTGCTTTGCACAGTGCACAAAAAAACCGCGCTTTTTTGTGCAACTCTCCAAAAATAAAAAATATTGAAAAAATTTGAAACTTTTTTACGATAATTCTACACTACTATAGTGAAAACATTTGAAAAGAGGTTATCATAATGAAGAGATTATTATCATTTGTCTTTGCTGCGGTGCTGGCGTTCGGCGCGCTTTGGTGCGTGCCTGTGAACGCGGCGGAGAACGGTGTGCAGACTACTGCGGACGGCAAGTACAGCTACCGCCTCATCAACAGGGGCAAGGCTGCCGAAATCGTCAAGTATAACGAAAAATTCAACAACAAAGACGAAATCTTCACAGTTCCGGAGGAGGTTGACGGAGTTACGGTTACGTCTATCGGACGCGGGGCTTTTATCGAATCGAACAAAGACGGAGACTCATCCTTGACGCGTATTGTTTCAAAGGCACTTGTGATTCCGGATACTGTTAATTATATCGGGAAGTATGCGTTTGAAAGCTGCAATTCTGTGAAGCTTACGCTTCCCGAGAGCATAACCGTTATCGACGACTACGCCTTCATGGCTGCCACGCTGAAGCAGCTGATTCTTCCCGATTCTGCCAAAATAGTCGGCGAGGGAGCCTTTTCGTTTTGCGCCGATTTGAAAAAAGCAGTTATCGGTACAGGTGTTAACGAAATTTCCGGGTGGTGCTTTGAGCGGTGTTACAATTTGTCGTCAGTGAGTTTCGGCAATAATGTTCACACAATCAGTGACTATGCGTTTTTTGAATGTAATAGATTAAGCGAGCTCCACGTTCGCGAAAGCACAACCTGCGGAAAATATTGCTACGGTTACACTCAGGATCCGGATTATTACAGCGAGTCGACTTTTCCGGATGCTGTTCCGGTTCTCGATACGCACAATTCTCACAAGCTGATTATTGAACAGGACGAGTCGTTTAATGACACTTCATTAGCTATGGATTATGCCAACGAGAATTCCGTATCCGCCGTGCTCAATGTTAACTCCGGCAAAAAGAAGGAGGACGGATGGATATATAACAGCGGCTACACCTTCCGCCTGGCTGTTGACGGCAAGGAGCTGACCGGTTGGAAGTCCTCAAATCCAAAGAGCGTCCGTGTGAGCAATCGAGGCAACGTGGCTGTGCTTGCGCCGGATAACAGCACAAGACTTTCGGTCAAGCTTAAAAACGGAAAAACTCTGCGCCTGCAAATCAATTGTGATTATCGCGGACCTTACCTCGTGCAGCCTCGTCTCAGCGGCGGCGTCAGCAAGCCGCGCATTGTGTACAGGGAAGTAAAAAGCCTCACCCTCAGAAAGGGCAAGGCTGTCGATTTGATTATCATAGGCAGAGTTCCCACAATCGCCAACAAATACACGAGCAAAAGCGTCGCAAAGATTATCGCCGAGCCAAAGTCTGATATAATCCGCGTTTTCGGCGTCAGCAGGGGCAAGGCGCTCCTCGCCGTTACCGTCAACGGTTACAAGATAAAGTTCAGTGTGACTGTAAAATAGCCGAAAAATCCCTCTCCCAAGCGAGGAGAGGGATTTGTTTATGCTTTCTTTTTCTTGCCTACCATTGCGAAGCATACAACAAGCGCAACGGCATAGAGAACAGTTGTAGCGATGAGAATCAGGTTGTAGTTGTTTCCGCTGAGGTCGAGGATTACTGCCGACATATTGTTGCCGGTAAGTCCCGCTACAGCCCACGCCGAGAGCGCCAGACCGTGAATCTTGCTTATCTGCTCCATTCCGAATCTCTCGGAAAGCAGCGCCGGGAGTGTTGAGAAACCGCCGCCGTAGCCGAGGTTGACGATGACGAGCAGCGCGATAACAATCGCTCCGAAAATCATCACGCCGAATCCGTTCGTAATCGCTCCGCTGAAGAACGCCAGAGCACTGATTGCTATACAGCTGATGAATATGATTTTGTAGACGGTGTTTCTCTCTTTCATCTTGTCGGAAACTGTCGAGTAGCCGATTCTGCCGAGAGCGTTGAACGCCGCCGTAACCGACGGAACAACCGCAACCGCAACAGCGCCTACGCCGAACACGAGCTCGAGAATCTGGCTCTCATATGAGATGAGCGCGAGACCGCAGTGAATGTTGATGAAGAACATCAGCCAAATTCCGAGGAAGGTCTTGTTTTTGAACATCGAGAGCGGCTTGAAGCTGTCGTTTGCTTCGTCCGACTCAACCCATCCGTCGGGCTTTTTGAGCAGGAAGTGTCCGAGCATCATCATCACAAAGTAAACCGCGCCGAGGATATAGAACATCCAGGTGATTCCGAGGCTGTCGCGGATTCCAACCATAATCGGCGTCGCAATTGCCTTTGCAAGTCCGAAGCCCATAATTGAGATTCCGGTCGCGAGACCTTTGTTCTCGGAGAACCACAGCATCAGCGTCTTGACCGGGGTGAGATATCCCACGCCGAGACCGATACCCATGATGCAGCCGTAGCACACGAAAATTCCAATCAGCGCAACAATGCCGGTTGTGAACTCGATGAAGAGCCCTGTTCCTATCATTCCCGCCGTGAAGCATACGCACGAGAGGAGAGAGGACTTGTGGATGTCCTTCTCGACCATCTTGCCCATGAACGCCGCCGACATTCCGAGGAAGAAAATCGCCAGCGAGAACGCCCAGCCGACCGCAAAAGGATCCATGCCGATTTTTTCGGCGATGGCTGTCTTGAAGGTTGACCAGCAGTAGACAGTGCCGATAGAGCAGTGAATGAGGAGCGCCGGAACAGCCGCGCGCATCCATTTGTTGTTAATAAACCCCATAAAATTACCCCTTAAATTTTATTGCACTTTATTTTAGCACAATAAAGTATGAATGTTCAATTGTGCAGAGGTAGAGTTTTTGAGTATATATTGGTCAATTTTGGCAACAATGCACAATATGTGGGGTTAATCGCCGTTTCTCAACTCCTCAATCAGCCCCGAAAGCAGCGCGATCTGTCCGTCGGTGAGCCCGTCGACGCTGATTGTGTTTTTGCCGTCGAGCCCGAGCAGATAATCCGTCGATACTCCGAACAGCTTTGAAAGCTTGATGAGCACCTCATACGACGGGTCGCGGTTCGAGAGCTCATACGCCGAAATCGTCGCCTTGCTCACCCATATTTTGTCAGCTACCTGCTGTTGTGTCATTCGGCGTTTTTTTCTCAGGTCAATCAGTCTTTCGCCCAGTGTGTTCATCTTCATCACTCCCATGTTGATGATACACTAACCGAATACAAAAATCAACACTTACGGAACCAAAATATCAATCCGGAATATATTCCTCAAAACCATGAACGCCAGCAAAACACCGATGAGCACAATGCAGAGTATTTCCTCCCAGCGCCTGAAGCCCTTCTTGCCGGTGCGTATGTAGCTTATGATATGAAAAATCAAAAAGCCCGAAAACACCGGAGCAAGCACAAACAGCACGCAGTTCGACGAGAACGCCTCGGCAAATTCAAGCCGCGCAAGGTGAAAGAACATCCGGCTCACTCCGCACCCCGGGCAGTACAGCCCCGTTACCGCGTGTATCGGGCATGGAACCGAAAGGCCCGTAAGATTGCGGAATACTATGTAAATAAGACCTATAGCCACGATTATGGCTGTAGGTCTTACTACTTTAATTATTCTTGCTCTCATGAAATCAGTTGATTTTGTTGAGGTTATCCTGCATGAGCGCATAGGCAATGATGCCGAGTCCGAAAATGCTGAGGATAAGGTAGATGACACCGCTGTTCGAAGAGGGAATACCTCTCGCGTTGAGAGCGTAGTCAATCTTGTCGCCCTGCTTCCAAGCCCAGTAAAGACCATAGATTCCGCAGGTAACGAGCGAGAGCAGGAACGCAACTCCGCCGGATGTGCCATTCTCGTCGTTTGCGACGGCATTTGTGTCATTTGTCAGACAAATAAACCAGTAGATGGCGAAAATTCCGCAGGTGACGATGCTGAGCACGATGTAAAGGGGAATACTTCTTTTTTCAATCATATCTATACCTCCATTTTTGAGTTTACACTATTATAGCATCTAACAGCACGCGCGAAGGCTACGCTATGTAGACTTTTGCATGACATATTGCAGACAAAGCGCAAAAATAAATCCGCGCTTTAATTCTGTTTAATATTGACTTTTTTGTTTTATGTTGATATAATATCATTTGCATAAATCAACTGAGGGCCATTAGCTCAGTTGGTTAGAGCTATCGGCTCATAACCGATCGGTCCGGGGTTCGAGTCCCTGATGGCCCACCAGAAACGCCATGCTGACGCATGGCTCAAAGAAGAAAGAATAATGAATAAAGAATAAATAATAATCAGATGAACCTTTAGGGCGTTTCTGGTGTATTATTCACTATTCTTTATTCTTTTTTCTTTATTCTTTAAAAACATAGTAACTGAAGTTAACTTGTTGCATTACTCTTTCGGAATTTTACCTTTTTAACTTTGCCCACCAGAAACGCCATGCTGACGCATGGCTCAAAGAAGAAAGAATAATGAATAAAGAATAAATAATAATCAGATGAACCTTTAGGGCGTTTCTGGT
>CAMHHL010000048.1 GCA_946184925.1 uncultured Clostridia bacterium
CAATATCTGAACCTGTATAATTCCAAAGTCTTAGGTTGCCGTCGTCCAATATTTTATATTGCCAATCGCCGCTTGTAATAATCTTGCTTGCTGCATTTGCAGGGAATATGAATAACGCTCCCATCACCAATAATAATGTTAGTGTTAAGGATATGATTCTTTTCATTTTGAAAACCTCCGTATAATAAATAGCCTTTCACTATAGTAGTGTCAAAAAACCGGAAAAAAGTTTCAAATTTTTTCAAAAAATTTTTCTTTTGTAGGGTTGCACAATATGTAGCACAAGATTTTGTGCATATTTACAGCCGAGGCGCTTTGCATATGCTTCTGCCTCTGTACCCTTTTTGCCTTTGATTATAAAATTCGGGTTTCTTTTAGGAACATAATCGCCCATAACAACTCCAAATGCTTTTTCTCCGATTTTTGTTACATTAGACGGTTGTGTCACAAAAGAAAAGGGTGTTTTTTACAAAAAACTTTGTCCGCTCACCCGAAAGAGTTTGAAAATAAGTATAGGCAACACCGCACAATTCAAGGCGCACGGCTTGCTTGAATATTATTCCGTCAGTTTGCCCAAAAAATCTCGGCAAGGCGTCAGCCTTACCTTGATTTATTTGTACAACCTGACGAAAAATCTTGCTGCGCAATCCGCACACCTGAATTATGCGGTATTGCCTATAGTTTTTTATGAACATATATGATAGAATAAAGGCAAAGCGAATTTGCCGCTGACCGGCAGAAAGGATGGTGCAGATGACAAGGCTGAAGTATGTTATGATAGCTGTTGCTTTCGCTTCATTCTCATTCTTTCAATTTGTGATTCTTCGTCTTGCGAATCAGGCAGGGCGCGGTTTTCTTGAAAATTCTCAGCAGGAGTTAGTTTATTATTTTATCCAGGTTTTTGTAATACTGGGATTTTTCGCGCACGCATTAATGTATCGTATCCTGAAAGAGAGCCGGATTTACGGTATTATTTCTCTCGCGGCTGCGGTGCTGTGCTTTTTCGGCTCCGAGCTTATGCTCTTTTGGAGCGAGGACTCCGCCGTGTATCTTCTTGTAACCGGAGCGACGGTGTTTCTGCTCGGCTTTATCGGCGGCGCGGCTTATCTGAAAACTGCGTTTCTTATTGCGGACGGAAAGAAATCGGGCTTGTCAATCGGCATCGGCTACGCTGCGGCGGTCGCGATTCAGTATGTTTTTCAGCTCAGATGGACTCTCAAGCCCATGGTTTCAATTCTGCTCGCGGCGGCTTGCGCCGGTCTGTGTCTGCTGTTCCATACCAAAAAAGAGGAAGGCAGCAGCGAAAAGCCTTCCGTCAGCAGGAGAGGGATTGTCTGCACGCTGATTATCACCTTTGCGTTACTCATTTTTGTGAGCTATTTCAACAGCTATATCCATCATCTCCAGGTTGCTTCGGGCTATACAGGGCTTAACGCCTACAGCTGGCCGCGTCTGTTGATGATTCCCGGCGTGATATTGTTCGGCTTTATCAGTGACATCAAGGGCGGTAAGTATCTGCCGATAAGCACGCTGTGCATGGCTGTTTTTGCCCTGCTCAATACCGTGCTCGCCGGGAAGGAAACCTATCTCCTGAGTATGTGCCTGTTTTACCTTGCGCTCAGTGCCGAGGTTTTATATTACATTGTCGTGTTCATGCGCCTTGCGCGGTCGTCAAAGCATCCTGCGCTGGTTGCGCCTGCCGGACGTGTGCTCGACAGCACGGCGGTTCTGCTCTCCTTTTTGTTCAGCTTTTCAACAATGCCGCCGGCGCTTTTCCTCGTGATTGACATTGTTTCACTCGGAGCGGTAATCGTAGCTATGGCTGTAAATGGAGATTTCAATTTCTCTCCTGCTGCAGTCGAGCCCGATAAAAAAGAATTCGATATCGAGGCTCTCCGCGAGCTTTACGGTCTCACCCCGACGGAGTTCAAGGTTTTCCGGGAGCTTGTCGAGACCGAGGACAAGCAGAACGCTATAGCCGCAAAGCTCGGAATTTCGGTCAACACTCTGCGCCATCACATCACCTCAATCTACCGCAAGACTGAAACACAGACGCGTTCAGGCTTGAATAAGCTTATAAAATAATCATGCCCTCTCGCGCGAGAGGGCTTTTTCTTTGCAAATTAAAAATACACTGTTTATCGGATATAGCAGGTATATGGCAGTAACATGCTATATCCTCGAAATTATATCTATGATATAATTTCGGCAAACAATCAGCAAAGGGAGGATAATTATGAAAACAGCGAAACGAATAATTCTCAGCTCGGTTTCTGTCGTGCTGGCGGCGATGATGTGCCTGTCGCTTTTGCCGGTGACAGCGCTTGCGGCTGAAACGAAAAGAAATCCCTCGGGCGCGCCCGACGGAACCCACTCTTACGTTGCGATAAGCGACGAGAGCGCCAAGGCTCCCGGCTCGGAGTACTCGGACGGTTTTCGGTACGCCTACACCGACAAGCACGGCGCAAAGAGCCTTTTCAGCGGAGCGATTACCTACGATTTGAAGTCGAACACCCTCACGCTGAAAAATCTCAGCCAGAAAAGCAGGTTTATGGAAATCTGCAATATGGGCAGCGATTTCAGGATTAAGGTCACAGGCACCAACACCGTCGCATCAATCAGTCTTTTCGGCTACGAGGGCGACTGCTCCGTAACCTTTACGGGCGACGGCACGCTCAATGTTACCGACTACGGCATTGACCTTTACGGCAGCAACCGTGACGCGGTTATGACAATCGGCAAGGATGTCACCATCAACGCATCCTACGACGGCGGCGCGGCTCCGGCAATCAGGGTGAACGGCTCAACCGCCTCAAAGCCCTTGATTCTCAAGGCGAAGGAAAAACAGGGCGGCAAGGCAGGCAGAACATCCATGAAAAAGGCTGAGATTCCGTGGCATTATGATTTGAACAGCAAGTCTCAGTACCTTGTTTTCTACAATCCATCAAAGCCGTATAGTCAGTACAGCCAGTTTGCCGAAACAGTCTACTTCGGCATCAACGAGCCGGTAAAGGCAAAATGGAAGAGAACTACCGACAATCTCGAGCACGATTGCCTGCAGTTCACGATTATGGCGCTCGAGGAGGACGGCAGCGGTTCGTTTATAATAAAAGCTACTCTTATCCAAAAATACATCTGGGACGATGATCCGCTCTACGCGAGCCTTATTGACGACTACAGAAACGTCACCTATGATATGGTTGACCCGAGCTATGAGCTCGTCGATACCACTCACCTCACCGACGAATGGTCGATTGTTAACAGTCAGAACGTCGGTCTCTCCAATGTTAAAATCATCCCTTCCGACGGTACGGTTGAGCTTTTGCCGCAGATTATGACGGCAACTCTCCCGAACGGCATAACCGGCAGGAACTATTCCGCACAGCTTGAAGCCGAGCCCGCGAACGGCGGCACTGTCACTTCCTACAAGCTCACCGGAAACGCTTCCGAATGGCTTTCGGTTGACAACAGCGGTTTGCTTACCGGCAAGCCGCCGAGGGCAGGACACTTCAACTTAACCGTCACCGCAACCGAGACGGCAGGCGGCAAGACCTATGAGAGCGCCCCGGTAACGCTCGGAATCACCGTTAACGAGCCGAACAACAAGGTTAAGATTGAGACAAAGGTAAGCGATACATATTTTCACAAGCTCGTCGCGCGCAAAAAATCCGACAGCTCGGTTGTGAAAACGCTCAACCTCGAGAGCAGGGCGATTTCAGCCGGAACAGTGTATTATCTCGGTTCCTTGCCCGCGGGCGAGTATGAGGTCGAGTTCTGCGGCGAGGTGACGGGCGGAACAGTTACATATTCCAACGCCAAAGCGGATTTAACCGTCGAGGAGAACTCGATTAACAGCATCGGCGTTTCTCCCGAGAGCCCGACCTTCGCTCCGAACGACACTTCCGTAATGGTCAGGCTGAAGAACGAGGAATTCTATTCAAGAGATTTCTTTGTTGAGTTTTCACTGAGTAACGGAAAAACCAATAACCGGGTCTTAAACGAGAATGCGGAGAATAATATTTTCCCCGATATGCTGGAGAACGGCGTGACAGTGCAAGGCGTCAGGCTGTATCTCTATGATATGTACAACAACCGGATTGATGTATTAAAGGGAGAGCCTGCGGTTGACGGCAATACATACACACTTGATGTCGATACCAACGCATTCACTGAGTACACCGTCAGCGGAATTCCCGACGAGGTCAGAAGCGTAATCTTAACCGACGGAGAAGGATACGCGTATGTTGAGGACGGCGGCAAGTATATCTCAAAGCCCTTCACGGACGAAACAGCTCCGGCAATTCATGATATCAGCTTTGTAGGCTACAATACCGACAAGTTCTATTCAAGCAAGCCCGTTATGAAAACAGAGGGCAATAAAATCAGATTTGAGTTTGAACCGCTCGTCAAGGACGCGCTCCTGAGCGGCAAGGTCGAGGACAAGGACGGCAACCCGGTTTCGGGAGCCGGGGTTACAATCTCTCAGGATATGTCCTATCTTTCGTCTTCATTCACTACCGTTACCGACAGGAACGGCGTGTACAAGGCTGAGGGACTTTACAGCGGTGTGCCGGTTGCGGTCTGCGTTTCCTCAGAAGGATACAAAAACGCTTACAAGAACATCGCGTCTCTCAAAAAGAGCGACACTGCCGATTTCACCCTCGAAAAACAAAACGCGATTACGCTCATAATTTCCGACGGAGATATCCATAACGCATCAATCGAATGGGACGGTTACGGGAAAAGCAGTGTGAGCGGAAACCGCTTTACGCTTGAGATTCCGTCATATGCTACGGAAAAGGAATATACAGTTTCAGTGACCGCCGACGATATCGTAGGGACGGCAAGCGGAAAGGTGAGTGTCAGGAACGGATTCGGAACTCTGGAGCTCACGCCCGTTCGCAAGGGCACCATAAGCTGGTACGAGCCGGACGAGGAGCAAAATCCTGTCAACGACTACAGAGGTTATTATGTCAGTGTCAACGGAAACAACTACCTCGCCGGACAGATCAACTCCGCCGAGCTGAATCCCGGAACATACACAGTACAGCTCAAAAAGAATATCTTTGACACTAAACCTGTAATATCACAGGACTTAACCGTGAAATCGGGCGAGACGGTCTACCTGACCGAAAAGCTTCCCGGGGACGCTGAGACCGAAAAAACAGGCACGGCTGACTTTACGGCTCCCGGCAAGGCTATGACGAATGAGCAGTACCGTGTTTCGGGCGTTATAAGCACAATTGACAATAAATACATAACCGCTCTCACCCTGCAAAGTTTTACTCAGCGCGGCAGCTCCGATTCCATAAAGTATGTCACGGTTAACGGAACCCGCGTCGCAGTTGAGAACAATATAATTCTCAGAAAGAATAATAAACAAGCGGACTGGTCGCTCCCGCTGAATCTCACCCTTTACTGCAAACAAAACGCGACTAAGTCAAATCCGACACAGACGGTCTCCGTATTTGTGAATACAAGCGGCAATCCCGAGGATATGTCCACAGACGATCCGTCCGGAGCCGCCGCCGTCACAACGCGCTATTCGCCCTCGATAACACTCGATATCGCCGAGGAAATCGGCGGCTCCGTTCAGAAGGACGAAAACGGAAACAAATACTATACCCCCAACCCCGTGAATTTCTACGGCAGAGCCGCGAAGAACGCCGAGGTAAGGCTCTACGACAACGGTATTCTCTGCGCCGTCACAAAGGCAAACGGCTCGGGAATTTACAACGGCAACTTCACCTTTGCCGACGACAGCGTTCTCCACGAAATCCGTGCCGAGGCTCAGATAGAGGGCGAGACGGCTTCCGTCAGCACCTCGTGCTCCTACGTTCCCGAGAACGCAACGCTCAAGGATATCTATATGGGCTTCAGCGACAGCTGGACTTCAGCCGAAAGAGTTCCGCTGAGAGGCGAATCGAGCTACAGCTACAGAACCAATGACAACAGATTTGTGTTCTTTAGCCGTTTCGACAACGATGACAGGCTCGACGACCTGACCTGCACGACAGACGGCAAGGAAACTACCGCAAAGGTGTTCTTCCGAATTAAAACTACCTGCGGAAAGTCCTACACTCTTCCTGCCGAGAAGGACGACCGAGGCTACAAGACAAAGCCGCTTTCGCTTGTGAATGAATTCCCGAGCGGCATAAAGGTCCTTTATCTCTCAAAGGATACCTCAAACCACAGCACAAAGATCACCTTTGACGGCGAAGAATATGAGGTCAGTCAGGCGCTCAAGCGTATCAACGTCGATTCTCCCGAGGACGGCAGCTACATAAGCAACAGCGACTACGTTCTTTGGTTCAAAAATCTGTATAAGGAATATTTGAAGGAGCAGAACAGCGACAAGGACAAGATTTCAACAGGCGCCCCCGAAAGCGGATGGACAGAAGAACCCGACCTCGGAGATAAGGAGCCTCAGGAGATTTCCACCGACGAGGCTCACGAGGTTATGGTCTGGATGATGAACAAGGGCGACGGCGCCGGCACCTTCAACAACATAACAGCCGAGCAGGCGGCTGAGAAGGCTCCTGCGGATAAGTACAAGCTGCGTACCTACACCGATTCCCAGCCGTGGACATACACAAAGCAGAACTTCAAGCTCCGTCAGCAGGAATTCCAGTACAAGGGCTATGTGTGCACAAACTACACCGACGAGAGCACAGGACATACAATGTTTATGTTCACCGGCACATTCTACTACGACCGCTACGCTATGCCGGTTCCGAGCCTCACTGTCGAGAAGGTCTACAGCGGAATCAAGAAAACCGAGGATGACCCGAGAATGTTCCAAAAGTCAAGCGAGGATAAGGGCGGCGACGCCAAGGGCAAGATGCTCGGCTCTCAGCTCGACGTGACCTACTGTTTTGACTCTGTTACAAAGCAGTGGATTCGTCTGCAAACCGCGACAATCTCGCCGGGAGCAAAATCCCCGATTCATACCGCGGCGAGCCAGATTCCGTGCAAGACCGACGCTCCCTATTCTTACACCCCTGCAAATGTTCACATGATCACTCCCACGGGAGCCGACGCCAAGTCAAAGGCTCCGACAGGCGCCGACGCAAAGACAGCGACAGGCGACGGCAACAAGTGGTCGGGCATTGACTTCGGTATTGACGTCACAAAGGTCAGCGCAAAGACATGGGTTTCCGGCGCAATCTCAGTCGGCGGCGCGGCATACGGCAAGTTCGCAAATAATACATATATCGGCCCCAACTGCAAGGTTCCGGCGAACGCGCCCTTCAATAAGTATAAGCACAACTGGAAAACCAACCCCCTTGCGCTTGACTCGCTCGATGTAGTCGAGGAATCTCTCCAGCACTACGCCGGCGGCTCAAAGAGCATTTATCAAATCGGTCTTACGAAGGAAGGCATCGGCGGCGCGGCAGCGACATTCACCCTGAACAAAATCAATGACGCAACCCACAAGTCCGGCGGCTCCGCGAACGACGGACTCGATTATCTCGAAAAGCAGCTGCGCGACAATATGCGCTACTGGGGCAATGTCAAGAGCGTCGCTCAATCTACTGCCGACGGCTCAAACGGCGGAATTATCGGCAACTTTGAGCTCGACAAGTACGCCGCCGACAAGATGATTCAGAAAACGCGCGACGTAGCCGACAAGCTGACGGCTATCCAGAAGGCGGTCGAGGACGCTCAGACTCAGGACAGCTTTACCAAGAACTGCACCGACGCTCTGGGATATGCGTCTCTCGTAACGAGCCTGATTCCGTCTTACGGCACAGCCTGCGCTCTAACCTTCGATTCCGTAAGCTTCCTGCTCTCCGCGGCGAACGACACCCGTAACGCCAAGGTTCAGCAGGCAGTCAAGGAATTCCTTCAGGAGTACGCCGAGTATCTTGAGATGGATGAGGAAGAAAAGAGAAAGCTCAAAGAGGACGACGAGCTCGTCAAGAGCCATCAGAACATGGGCGCTAATGTAAAGACCAGAAAACAGGTTGCCGCGGCGGCAGGCGGCGGTCTTGTTGACCCGATGGGCGGCGATGACGCAGCCCCGGCAGGCGGCTCCGATGTAAGCATGACTCCCGTTCACGACCCTTCGGGAATCGTCTATGAGGCTGTGCTCTCCAATCCCGTCGAGGGAGCGGAGGTTACGCTCTATAACTACGAGAGCGTGGAGAACCCGATGAATCTCTGGGACGACAGCGCCTATCTCAATCAGGATAATCCGATTACTTCCGACAGCAACGGCTGCTACCGCTGGGATGTTCCCGAGGGCGAGTGGTATGTCATCGCTAAGAAGGACGGCTATGAGCCCGGCAGCAGCAACAACGACGCCGAGGCAACCGTAAGGCACGGTGATTATAACTACCTTCCCGTTATGCCGCCTCAGCTCAATGTTAATATTCCGCTCGTAAGCTACGCCGCTCCCGAGGTCGAGAGCGCAATCGCAAAAACCGACGGAATATATGTCACATTCAGCAAATATATGGACGAGAGCACGCTTAATGAGGGCAACTTCGCGCTCACCGACTTTGACGGAAACAATATTAAATTTACCCTCGAAAAGCTCGACAGCGAGCAGGCTCCGACAAACATAAATTACAGCGGAAAGGCTCCGAGCTACACCAAAACCGTCAGGCTCGCCGCAAAGCTCAGCGCTGACGACGAAGTAACACTAAAGGTCGGCGAAACGGTCAGCAGCTACGCAGGCGCAAATATTGCGGTTCCCTACGGCGAAATCCTCACCGTCACCAAAAAGACGGCGGTAAAAGCTCCCGCGTTCTCCGTCAAGTCCGGCAAGGTTGAGAAGAACACTGTTCTTAACATCACCGCCGAGGACAGCGCGACAATTCTGTACACAACCGACGGCACAGCGCCGACCGAACAGAACGGCAAAAAGGCGGTCGCAAAAGCGGAAATCGTGCTTGTTGAGCCGCTGACAGTCAAGGCAATCGCGGTTAAAACAGGCTGCGACGCAAGCGAAACAGCTCAGGCGGAGTACACAATTTCCTCTCCGTATGACAGGGAAGAGCCGGTAACTCCCGTTGAGCCTTCCCCGACAGTAAAAAAGCCCAAGCTCAGCAAGACATCCGCAAGCCTCAAAGCCGGCAAGACGCTGACCTTGAAGGTCACGAACGGAAAGGTCAAGAGCTGGAAATCCTCGAAAAAATCCGTTGTTACTGTTACAAAGTCGGGCAAGCTCACCGCGCTGAAGAAGGGTTCCGCGAAAGTTACCGCAACTCTCAAGGACGGCAAAAAGCTCACCTGCAACGTCAAGGTAACCACCTCTCCGACAATCAAAATCGGCAAGAAGAAGTTCAGCGCAAAATCAACCTACAAGGTGAAGAGAAAGAAAACCCTGACCGTCAGCATCACAGGCAAGGCTTCAACCGTAAAGAACGTGTATAAAACATCAAGCAAAAAAATTGCGAAGATAACCTCAAAGACAACAGCCAAAAAGCTTACAATAAAGGCGTATAAGAAGGGCAAAGCCACAATCACCCTCAAGGTGAACGGCGTTTCCTTCAAGATTAAGGTTAGAGTTATCTGACGATAAAGTCCTGAGTGCGCATTTCTTCTAAAATGTCCGCATAGAGTGTTGTTCAAAGTGCATAAATGTGCCCAAGCTTTTTTGGATTGCAAATGGGTATGCGCTATGTTATAATGAAGAAAAACCGTGCAATTATTTTGCGCGCAAGGAGGAGTATCCATGAAAAAGCCGATTTCTCTCGCAATTACCGTTATTATGTTGATTTCATGTTTTGCCGTTCCTGTTACGGCTGATGCGGCAGACAACGAGATTAAGCTGCCCTTTGAGCTCGTTCCGGCAAAGACCGTCGCAATGAGCAAGGTTTCCGAAGGTGACGCGACCGATATTAAGTTTCAATTCAGTATGGAAGCCGATATGATAAAATTTATGCAGGATTGTGAGGATTCCGAAAAGAAGGAAGCCCTCATGAATGAATTAGGCGTCGATGACCTTTGGATCAACGCTCAGATTGACTGGGCAATTGACGATAAAAACGACTGGCATCATAACGAGTTTTGGGACGACAACGAGGCTACACGATACTTTGGTTTGGGCTACGATAAGGACGGACATTCCCGAACCTGCGAGTGGGATGTGCTTGAGCTTTTGCTTTATCCTCAAGCCACCAACGACTGCTGGATAACACGCTGGGCAGGAAATCCGCTCGACTCCGAGGACACTGTCTGGAACGGCGAAACCTTCGAGGACAGCGTACATCGTCCCGGAATGAAGGACGTGCTCAAAGACAATCAGTACACTATTGTCGAAAACGAGCCCGGCGACGGTCATATCGTTATAAATTACGACGAGCACACGCTCTACGCCCGTATGCGTTACTATGTAACCGTCAGAACCACGGATTATGATTATCGTTTGTTCTCCGACTGGTCTGACACCGCAGTTTACGGAAAAGACGCTCCTAAGTGGACTCCGCCGACTGCCGACACGCTGGAGGCTCCCGTTATCTCCGACCTTTATGAGACGGGCGAGGAGTTCAACGATTATCCGATAGTCGGCTACACGCTCGCCGTTTCCGACGAGCTCAACACCGATTTGACCGAAATCACCGCGCGCGGCGGTTACATGCGGATTTACACCGAGGCTCGCGTCAAGGGCAGCGACAAGTGGAATGAGCTTCAGGGTGACATAGAGCTTAAGGGCGGTACCCTCTATTCCGATATTCTCGCAATCTGCGGCGAGGGCAAGCCGGTGCCGAAGGGAACCGAGATAGAGTTCAGAGCGCGTTACTTCTGTGAGATAAAGCTTGAATACACAGGCGAGGTTGTAGATGAGTTCTATTCTCCGTACTCCGAGGTTCTCACCGTAACCTTCGGCAAGGATTACGGCCCCGAGCCTCAGACTGTTGAGCCCGAAAAGCCTGCGCCGGCTGAGCCTGTAATCAAAAATCTCGACGACGGAGCGTCAAAAACTCAGGTTGAAAAGTTTATCACCGGTCTGAAATCCGACAGTGACCCCAAGGGAACAACCTTCGGACTTCTCTCCGCAAAGCAGAAGAAGGTCACGAAAAACGCGATAACCATTTCGTGGAACAAGCTCAAGGGCGCCAAGACATATGTGATTTACGGCAACAAGTGCGGCAAGACGAACCGCTACAAGTTCATCACCACCGTTTCTTCAACCTCATATACTCAGAAGAAGCTCAAAAGCGGAACATATTACAAATACCTTGTAACCGCGTTTGACAAAAAAGGAAAGTCAATCGCCGCCGCGAAAACCCTCCATATCGCCACAACAGGCGGCAAGGCAGGCAATTTCGCAAAGGTGACAACCTCCGCGAAGAAGGACAAGGTAACTCTCGCAAAGAAGGGCAAGACCTTCAAGCTCAACGCCAAGGCGGTCGCCGCCTCAAAAAAGCTCAAAGTAAGCGTTCACCGTAAAATGCAGTACGAAAGCTCAAACGCTAAAATCGCCGCGGTCAGCTCAAAGGGCGTTATCACCGCGAAGAAGAAAGGCACCTGCTATATCTACGCCTACGCCCAGAGCGGAGCGTTCAAGAAGATTAAGGTTACCGTAAAAAAATAAATTTCTGCGTTTTATATTCCGATAATCAGCATATCACCCCTCGCAAGCTCAGACGCGAGGGGTGCTTTTTTCGGTTTGCCCGGTTGTTGTGTTATTCTTTGTATTAGTCGCAACACATTCAGGAACCATTGTTCTGTGAGAGTATACATCAGCCGCCATATCTACTATTAAGTATTTTTATACTCAAAACGAAAAGCAGCCCCCATGTGGGAGCTGCCGCCGAAAGCCGAAGCCTGAAATCTGCCCACAGAAAGGAGCAGTATCAGCACAAGCAAAACTATTCTCAGCTTTTTCATTTGAAAACTTCCTTTCCTGATTTGCCTTTCACTATAGTAGTGTCAAAAAACGGGGAAAAAGTTTCAAATTTTTTCAAAATTTTTCAAAAAATTTTTCTTTTGTAGGGTTGCACAATTTTGCGCAACGGATTTTGTGCATATTTACAGCCGCCTGCGGTTGCGGCGGCTGTAAAAGTGTTTTAGATTGCCATAGTTTACTCTACCGTTACATTCACAAGAACAACGCCTGTTTCGAGGTGGTTTGTCAGAGGATTATCTTCGCCCAGATACTCCCTGGCTTTATTCAGCTCCGAATCAATTGCCTTGGCAGCAGCTTTTGAAAGGTTGATTTTGAGTTGAGCTTCACCGACATCAATACCTTCAATGTAATTATTGGCGGTTAAGTTAATGACTTTTTCTCCTTTAACAATATCCGTACTGTACTCAATCTCCGGATTTTTGGTTTTCATATCAGAAAGCCGATTAAGCAGAGTTCCTATATATTTGTAGCTTTCTTTTGTATTAAGTTTGATATTTACGTTAAAATTATTATCCTCATCGGTAAAACAGCTGTCTTGCGGAATTGCATACGCTGTAGCTCTGTCGCTCATTGCCGAAATACCGTCGTAGTTAATCGCAACAATTCCATACGAAACCTTGCAAGGGTTTTTAATTTCGTCAACATATTTTTCTTCGGGGACAATCTCTACGTCGATTGATTCGGGCATCCATTTGTAAACCCTGTAAAATAGATCCCTGCCGTAAGAAGGTTCCCATTCAACTGTAATCCTACCGTCGGATGGAGAAAAGTTTGTGCTCGTAATTACAGGTCTGCGCAGATAATATATTGTTTCATACACATCTGAGAACTGTGAAAACGTCTTGCTTTTTGAGTTGTATGCTCTGACCTTGTATTTTATTCTGCCGCTTCCCGTAAGCTTGTCGGCAACACTTGTATCGATACAACTGTGCTTTCGTACAGCTTTTATACTTACGAATTTTCCTTTGCTCTCCTTATAAAGAATATACTTTGTTGCTCCTTTTATCGGTTTCCATGAAATCTTTATACCCTCGGCAAGAAACAAGTCGGTGTAAAATTCCGGCTTTGCAAGGCGTGTCGCTTTGACAGAAGCTGTTTTGATTGTGTTTTTCCCTTTATATGCCTTCACCCTATAGGTACATGTTTTGCCTTCGCCGATTTTCTTGTCTGTATAGGAAACTCCAGCCGTCGATTTTACAATCAAAGTCTTGTCGCGGTATACCTTGTATCTTGCTCCCTTTACCTTCGACCATGAGAGCTTGATTCCTGCGGATGTGTTTGCAGCCTTGAGCGTTTTCGGCTTTTTTACTGCGGCGCTTGCCGGGAAAACGCAGAGCGTGCCGATGATAAGAACTAATGCCAATGTTAAGGATATGATTTTTTTCATTTTGAAAACCTCCGTATAATAAAATATCATTTCACTATAGTAGTGTCAAAAAACCGGAAAAAAGTTTCAAATTTTTTTAAAAATTTTTCTTTTGTAGGGTTGCACAAATGATAATATTGATTTTTGTGCAATCCGCAACCCGATCATCTGACAAACTATAAAGAAAACTTTTTTTGCTCTCTCGTTAATAATAACGAAATGAAATCCAAAAAATGGGAACGTTTTTTGTAAAAATTTTTCTTTTGTAGGGTTGCACAATTTCGCACAAAAGATTTTGTGCATATTTACAGCCGCCTGCGGTTGCGGGCGGCTGTAAAAGTGTTTTAGATTGCCTTGAATTTGAGTTTGTTAGCCTTGGCGTATTTCTCCGCCGCGGAGCCTTTTTTGCCTTTTAGTTCAAAGTTCTTGTCTTTTTCGATAACATAATCTCCCCAAATATACCCAAAAGCCTGTTTGCCTATTTTTTCTACAGAACAAGGAACCGTAACAGAACTGAGCTTTTTGCAATCAAGGAAGCAGCCATCCGGAATAGACTTGATGTTTTTCGTGATTATTATACTTTTGATTCCGCTTCCGGCAAATTCTTCCGGAATAGATTTTTCGCTCATTAATGGCATTGTGAGTTCTTTGAGCGATTTGCACTTGTACACAATGTGATACCCAATAAACAGCTTAGAGCTTCCGCTTATCCTGAGCTTTGATAATTCAGTACATTCTTCAAATGCTTCTGAGCCGATATATGTGACAGACTTGGGTATAATAGCAGCTCTCAGTTTGGGGCAGGAGTCAAATGCCCATTCTCCGATTTTTTTAATGCTTTTGTTATATACAACCTTCTTAAGATTTTGAGCACCCATAAACGCGCCCGTGCCAATTGATTTTACACTTGCAGGAATAGTGTACTTTGTTGCCGATTTACACACAGGATAACGAACCAGAAATAATTGAGCAGGAAGAGGCTGCAGATCCTG
>CAMHHL010000049.1 GCA_946184925.1 uncultured Clostridia bacterium
CACGTTGTTACTAAAAAAGGTAAGGGATATGAGCCCGCCGAATCGAGGCCAAAGGACTTCCACGGAATAGGCAAGTTTGATATTGATACCGGCGAACCGCTGTCGAGCTCAAAGGGCTTTTCATATGTTTTCGGTCAAGAGCTTTGCGAAATGGCAAAGAAAGACCGAAAAATTTGCGCTATTACAGCTGCGATGACACTCGGTACCGGTCTTTCGGATTTTTCAAAATCATTCAAAAGCCGTTTCTTCGATGTAGGAATTGCCGAGGAACACGCTGTAACCTTTGCGTGCGGACTGGCTTCCAAGGGAATTATCCCGTTTTTTGCTGTATATTCAACCTTTTTACAGAGAAGCTTTGACCAACTTGTTCACGACGCGGCGATTCAGCAGCTTCATGTTGTCCTTTGTGTTGACAGAGCCGGAATTGTCGGTGACGACGGAGAAACTCACCAGGGTATCTTCGATGTAAGTATGCTTAATACTATACCCGACACTACTATTTTTTCTCCCTGCTATTTTGAAGAGCTCAGACATTCACTCAACGCCGCGGCGTATATGTGTGACGGTCTTGTTGCCGTCAGATATCCCCGAGGCGGAGAGTTATATCGTCCTGATGACTTTACACTTCCTAGTATTGATTTTAATTTGTACGGCGACGAAAATGCCGAAATCGCGCTCGTAACCTACGGAAGACTTTTCTCATATGCCTGCAAGGCTAAGGAAAAGCTTGCGAAAGAGGGTATTAACATTAAGATTGTCAAGCTCTGCCGTATAAAGCCTTTTGACCAGAGAGCTGTTGAGATAACAGCTGAGAGTAAGAAAATATTCTTCTTTGAAGAAACACTCGTTTCAGGCGGAATCGGCGAGTCGTTCATCTATGAGCTGAAAAAGACAGGCAAAAGCTTTTACTATAAATTCCACGGTATTAAGGACAGATTTGTTCGTCACGAAACTGTATCCGAAGCGCTCAGCGAGCTCAGGCTTGATGACAATGGAATGGTTGAGATTATAAAGGAAAATATATGAAAAAACGACTTGATGTACTTGTCTGCGAAAAAGGATTTGCCGAAAGCCGCGAGAAGGCGAAAGCTGTCATAATGGCAGGCGAGGTCTATGTAGATAATATGAAGGCTGATAAATGCGGTCAGTCCTATGATGAAAACGCTAATATTGAATTCAGGGGAAAGGCGCCGAAATATGTCAGCCGCGGCGGTTTAAAGCTTGAAAAAGCGATGAACAGCTTTGACATTAGTCTTGACGGCAAAATTACAATGGATATCGGAGCCAGCACCGGAGGCTTTACCGATTGTATGCTTCAAAACGGCGCTGTAAAGGTTTATTCTATAGACGTCGGATACGGTCAGCTTGCATGGAAACTGCGTACAGATGAACGTGTTGTGAATCTTGAGCGCACCAATATGCGCAATGTAACAGCAGAGCTTGTGCCTGATAAAATCGACTTTTTCTCGATTGACGTCAGTTTCATCTCGCTGAAGCTTTTGCTTCCTGTAGCAAGAGAACTGCTTTCCGATAACGCCGAGGCAGTCTGTTTGATTAAACCTCAATTTGAGGCAGGCAGAGAAAAAGTCGGCAAAAAGGGTGTTGTCAGAGACCCTGCGGTACACTGCGAGGTCGTAAGAACGATTTATGACTTTTGTCTCGATAACGGTTACAGCGTTCTCGGGCTTGATTATTCTCCGATTAAAGGTCCCGAGGGCAATATTGAATATTTGATTTATCTGAAAAAATCCGACTCGCCGGAGTCGTTTGTTGATATAACACCTGAAATTCTGGTTCGTCAATCTCACGACGAACTTGACAAGTAAAGGATTCCATAATGAAAATTGCTATAATTGTCAACAACTCAAAGCCCAAAGCCATATCTTGCGCAAAGGAAATCTTAACTCTTTTCACAAATAAGAATGCAGTTGTTCTTGCGCGAGAGGCCGACAAATTTGTTTTTGGCGAAAATGCCGTTTATTACAAGGATCACTTTGAGCTTTTCGAGAATTGTGATATCGCTGTTACAGTCGGTGGAGACGGTACTATTATTCATTCCGCAAAGCATTCCGCCTTCTATGATAAACCCATGATTGGCGTTAATCTGGGTAGAATCGGTTTTGTTGCCGAGGTTGAACCCGAGTCTATAGGCGACCTCGAGAGGCTTCTTGATGATGATTATAAGCTTCAAAAGCGCATGCTGCTTGATGTTACCGTTACTCATGCAGACGGAAACAGCGAAAATTATATCGCTGTAAATGACGCTGCTGTTGCGCGCGGTCAGCTTTCGAGAATTATTGACATTTCGGTAGATATGGACGGAGAAAGCATGATGCATTATCGTGCCGACGGTGTTCTGTTTTCAACACCGACAGGCTCAACTGCTTACGCGCTTTCCGCGGGCGGACCGGTGATTTTTCCTGAAATGGAGTGCGTACTCGTTACTCCGATCTGTCCGCACTCGCTTGTGTCTCGTTCCGTGCTCTTTGATTCGGGAGCAGTGCTCAACGCTTGTGTCGGAATTTCCGACGAAACGCCGGCAATCCTTTCAATTGACGGTGAAAAGAATATTGAGCTTTTATCCACCGATATAGTAACTATAAAGAAATCTTCGAAAACTCTTAAGCTTATCAAGCTTTACGACCGAAATTTTTATCAAATTCTCGGTGAAAAACTGAAAGAGAGGAACGCCTGATGAAAACAAGACGACAAGCAATGATTCTCGACCTGATTAATGAACATCCCATCGAAACGCAGGAAGAGCTTCAGAAGCGGCTAAAGGAGAGCGGCTTCAACGTTACTCAGGCGACGGTATCGCGCGATATCAAAGAACTCAGACTGCTAAAGTCGCTTTCAAACGACGGAAAGTATCGCTACACTTCAATCACTAAAAGCGTTTCCGATGTGAAGGGGAGTATCAACGGCTTTTTCAATAATTCTGTTATTTCATTGAAATCCGCTCAGAATATGGTTGTTATAAAAACTCTTTCGGGAATGGCGCAGGCTGTCTGCGCATCAATCGACAGTATGGAGCTCGGCGGAGTTCTGGGCACGCTTGCCGGCGACGACACAATTTTTATTGTCGCTATAGATACCGAGCGCGCGTCTTCGCTGGTAATTGAATTAAAAAAATATCTATAAGGATTAAAATATGTTAAACTCACTCTATATTGAAAATATTGCAGTTATCGAAAAATCGAATATAGAGCTTTACGATGGACTGAATATTCTGACCGGTGAGACAGGCGCCGGAAAAAGTATCGTTATCGACGCGATTAACGCAATACTCGGACAGCGTACAAGCAAAGAAATTATACGTAACGGCGCAGACAGCGCTACTGTTTTTGCTACCTTTTCGGATATTAATTTCAAAGCACGGTCTGTACTTGAGGAGAACGGCTATTCGCTTGACGACGGTGAGCTTGTTATCAGCCGAACGCTTTCCCTTTCAGGGAAGAATGTTTGCAGAATTAACTCTCGTCCGGCAACTGTTTCCGTTCTCAGAGAGCTCGGTCTTCATCTTATTAATATCCATGGTCAGCATGAAAGCTACGAGCTGTTTTCACCCGACACTCATATTACATATATAGACAATCTCGCGCGTGATAACGAGCTTCTTGCTGAGTATCGCTCTGCGTATTCCGAGTACAAAAGTCTCAGAAAGCAACTCGCGGATTTTACCGCCAGCGAAACAAATCGAGAGCAAAGGATTGATATTCTAAGATATCAGGTTGACGAGCTTGATAACGCTTGCATAGAAGCAGGTGAGCGGGAAGCTCTGGAGAACGAGCGACGAGTGCTTATGAATGCTGAGAAGATTGTATCAAATCTTCATAAGGCTAAGGCGTATCTTGACGGGAACTCCGATTCAGGCGCAATCGACAGACTTGATGATTCTCTCACGGCTCTCAGTAAAGCCGGCGACCTCAACCCCGAGTTTGAACCGCTCTTTAACAGAATGAATGACATTTTCTATGAGCTTCAGGATTTAAATAACGAGATTTCCGACGCTATTGATAATTCCGAAGAAAATCCGTTCAGGCTGGAGGAAATAGAACAAAGGCTTGACCTTCTTAATAAGCTTTCAAGAAAGTACGGCAGCACTGAGGATGAAATGCTTGAATTCCTCGAAAACGCGCGCGCGGAACTTGAAAAGCTTTTGCAGTTTGATGATAGTGTCAGTGAGCTTACTGAAAAATGCAAAGCTGCAAAGGAGAACGCAACGAAGCTCGCCCGAAAGCTGTCCGAGGTCAGAAATAAAACCTCACGTGATTTTGAAAAACGTGTAAAGGCTGAGATGAGTTTTCTTGACATGCCCGGTGTCGAATTGATAGTGTCCCGAGAGGAAACAGAACTCAGCCGGGACGGAATTGACAGCATTGAGCTTTTGATTTCCGCTAACCCCGGAGAAGCCCCAAAGCCTGTTGCAAAAATCGCCTCAGGCGGTGAGCTTTCAAGAATGATGCTCGCGATAAAGACGGTTCTCGCATCCTCCGATGTTATAGATACTCTTATATTTGATGAAGTCGATACGGGTATTTCAGGCTCGGCTGCTCAAAAGGTCGGGCTCAAGCTCAAAGAGGTCAGTACTTCGCGTCAGGTTCTGTGCGTAACTCATCAGGCTCAGATTGCCGCGCTTGCGGATAATCACCTGTTGATTACAAAGAACGTCAGCGAAGGACGAACATTTACGGATATAAAACTGCTTGATTACGAGGGCAGAAAACGTGAGCTTGCAAGAATTATTGACGGAGTTAACATAACCGACACTGCTCTTGCACACGCTGAAAAACTAATGAATTATACAGATAAGGCAGATGTAAATTAAGTATGAATCAATGGTCAATCGCACAATTTGACAAGGAAAAAGCTAAGACCATTTCCGAAATATATAACCTTCCTTCGATTATCGCCATATTGCTGACAATCCGCGGAATCACAACGGAAAATGAAATCAGAGATTTTCTGTTTAACGACAGTGAACTCAGCGATCCATTCCTTATTGAAGATATGGATAAGGCTGTCAAACGAATTCTTTTTTCGGTGGAAAACGGAGAGAAAATATGCATCTACGGTGATTATGATGCCGATGGCGTTTCTTCAACTGCGCTTCTTTATTCTTATCTTGAGACAGTCGGCGCTGATGTGACATATTATATTCCCAAACGCGAATCAGAGGGCTACGGAATGAACTGCGAAGCGATTTCCGCGCTGCATTCTCAGGGAGTAAAACTGATTATTACCGTTGATAACGGTATTTCAGCTGTTGAAGAAATTGCTCTCGGGAATAGTCTGGGAATTGATACAGTTGTAACCGATCACCACATGCCTGATGAAGAGCTTCCCGACGCTGTGGCAATACTCGATGTGCACCGCGAGTCCGCTCACAAGGGCTTCAAATATATGTCCGGAGTTGGAATCGCTTTTATGCTAATCATAGCTCTTGAGGGAGAGTATGCCGACATTGACATGTTGCTTGACAATTATTCCGATATTGTAAGCATCGGAACGGTAGGGGACAGGGTTCCGCTTGTTCACGACAACAGAGTTTTCGTAAAGCGCGGAATCAACGCTATTGAAAACGGCGACAGAATCGGTATTCAGGCGCTGGTGTCGGAATCAGGACTCAGAGAACGCCGAGTGAACTCTTATAATATGTCGTTTACGATTGTCCCGAGAATAAACGCCGTAGGCAGACTCGGTCTTTCCGCTACATCTGTTGATTTGCTTCTCAGCGAAAACCCGGAAAGCGCCAGAGAAACAGCTCTTAAGCTAAATGAGGATAATTCCGAGCGCCAGCGTATAGAGCGTGAAATCCTCTCGAAAATTAATGAACTCATCGCACGGAATCCGTCTCTTGTACAGGATAGAGTGATTGTTATTGACGGCGAAGGCTGGCATCAGGGAGTAATAGGCATTGTCGCCGCCAGAATAAAGGATATTTACGGAAAACCGTGCATAATAATATCACAAGTAGACGATATCTGCCGTGGTTCGGGGCGAAGTGTGGAAGGTTTTGATTTGTGGAAGGCTGTTTCCGCTTGTTCAGATTTGCTCGACCAATTTGGTGGTCACCCCATGGCAGCAGGACTGGAAATTCCCAGGGATAACATCCCGACTTTCCGCAAAATAATCAACTCTTACGCCGCGCAAATCGGCGAAATCCCATACAATATACTCAACATTGACTGCAAGCTTAATCCCGCATTTTTGGATATTGAGCTTGCAAGACAGTTGGATTATATGCAGCCGTTCGGTGCCGGAAACCCGGAACCGGTATTTATGATTTCCGGTGTTACGGTTGCATCTGTTGTTCCTATGTCCGGGGATAAGCATATCCGAATTAATTTCAAATCATCCCGCGGAAACTTTTCTGCGGTAAAATTCTTTTGTTCGTCAGCGGATTTTCCTTATTCAAGAGGTGAGTCGGTTGATATTGCCGTTACACCGGAAGTAAATTCATATAGGGGCGAGGAAAGCCTGACAATTCGAATTAGGGACATAAAGCTTTCCGGCGTTGATAACTCTAAGTACATAGACAGTCTCAGAATTTTTGAGCATTTTTGCCGAGGTGAGAATCTGACTGCCGCTGAAATCGCTTCAATCACACCGGACAGGAATGATTTCGCTACGGTTTACAGATATCTGCGCCGGGATAAATCAACCTCTGTTGTTCCGTCTGTTATGATATCAAAGCTGGACGGCGATATTAGCTACGGAAAGCTCAAGGTTATTCTTGAAGCTATGAACGAATTGGGATTGATTGCTTTGTATGAGGATATGTACAGAACCGAACTCAGACTTTTAGAGGTAAGCGGCAAGGTGAATCTGGATGACGCAGTAATTATTAAAAAATTGAAGGGAGGTTTACGCCGTGAGCAAGTATGATGACATAGTACATTATCAGGATTATGAAGAACTGGTTCGAATTCTAAAGGAAAGCAACAATAACTATGATATGCGCAAAATTCAAAAGGCGTATAACCTCGCTGAAAAAGCGCACGGAGACCAGCGTAGAATATCAGGTATTCCGTATATTCTCCATCCGACGTCTGTGGCGTGTATCGTTGCCGGGTTCGGAATGGATACGGACAGCGTAATAGCCGCCCTGCTTCACGATGTTGTCGAGGATACAGAATACAGCCTCGATTATCTTCGCAAGGAATTCGGTAAGGACGTTGCGAATATAGTTGACGGCGTAACTAAAATTTCAAAAATCAAGCTCTATTCACGCGAGGAGCAGCAGGCGGAGAACGTCCGTAAAATGCTCATTGCAATGTCGAATGATATACGAGTTATCATTGTTAAACTTGCAGACCGAGTTCATAACATGCGCACTATCGAATGCATGCCGGAGCAAAAGCGCCGCGATAAATCGCGTGAAAACATGGAAGTGTTCGCGCCGATTGCTCACCGTCTCGGTATGAAAGCCGTCAAGGAGGAGCTAGAGGATTTATCACTGAGATATCTCGACCCAATAGGCTACAAAGAAATTGAGGACGCCCTCATGCTCAGAGAAAACGAGCGTGAAAAGTTCATCGAGAAAAAGAAAAAAGAAATCTTAAAAGCTTCCAAAATGCCGGCGGGTAAAATCTACGTCAGCGGACGCGTTAAGAGTATCAACAGTATTTATCGAAAAACTATTCTCCGCGGCAAAACAATGGATGAGATTTATGATTTCTTTGCACTGAGAATTATTGTTGACGACATCAAGGAGTGCTACAATATTCTCGGCGTTATTCACGACCTTTATAATCCCATACCAAGGCGTTTTAAGGATTATATCTCAACCCCAAAGCCGAATATGTATCAGTCGCTTCATACCACTGTAATTGACAGCGAAGGCATTCCGTTTGAGGTTCAGATTAGAACCTGGGAAATGCACCAGACTGCCGAGAACGGAATCGCAGCTCACTGGAAGTATAAGCTTGGATTCACCAGAATTGTTAATAACAAAAAGGCTAAGGAACTTGACGCAAATATAAACCGTATTCGCGACGTGCTTCAGGCACAGATTGATACGGATGATTCAACCGACATTATCAGAAATATTCGTAATGACTTTGACCAGAATGAGGTTTATGTTTTCTCGCCCAAGGGCGACGTGTTCAATCTTCCGAACGGCTCGACCGTTATTGACCTTGCGTACCTGATTCACACCGAGGTCGGTAATCATATGGTCGGCGCAAAGGTTGACCACAGAATTGTTCCAATTGATTATAAACTCAAAACAGGTGAAATTTGCGAGATTCTAACCCAGAAGGACAGCCACCCGAGACGAGATTGGCTTGAAATCTGCAAGACTTCATCAGCACGCTCTAAAATCCGCCAATGGTTCAAGCGTGAGCGACGCGACGAAAACATCGTCGAAGGCAAAATGATGATTGAGCGCGAGCTCAAGCGCAGCAATATTTATCTCGAGGATGAGCAGCTTGAGGATTTGCTCAGCTTTATGCTTCGGAAGAACAAGTTCAACACTGTTGAGGACTTGTATGCTTCTGTCGGCTACGGCGGAATCCAGCTTTGGAAGGTTATGCCGAGAATTAAGGAAGAGTACGCTCTCAAGTTCAAGCCTCACGAAGACGAACCGGTTATCAGCAAACCGAAACCTGCTCGACATCGAAGAATTACCTCCGGTGTAATTGTTGACGGTATGGACGATTGCCTTATCAAATTCTCACATTGTTGCAATCCGCTGCCGGGTGATGAAATCATCGGATATATCACCCGCGGGTTCGGTGTTTCCATCCACAAACGCAACTGCACAAACATTCCAAAGGACATAAGTAAAGCGGAAGAGCCTGAACGTTATGTAAGCGTGCGTTGGGAGGAAGAAATCAAACAGAGCAACTTCCGGGCTAATCTGGAGATTATATGCACCGACAGAACAGGTCTGCTTGCGGATGTGACGATTGCTTTGTCATCAATGCGCATTTTTATTCACACTCTCAATTCGCGTCATATCACTGAGGATCAGGCGATTGTGGTTGCTACGATTGATGTTGTAGACAAAGAGCATTTGGAGACAGTAATCAACAGGCTGAAATCAATCAAGGACGTTATTTCTATAAGAAGGTTTTAAAACATGAGAGTTGTTTTACAACGTGTAAGTAATTGCACGGTAGTTATCGACGGCAATACAAACGCAGATATAGTGAACGGTTTTCTTTTGCTTCTCGGAGTAAAGGACGGAGATACAGAACAGGAAGCCGTTAAGCTTGCAAGGAAAATTTCAGGGCTCAGAATATTTACTGATGAAAATGACAAAATGAATTTATCTCTCGCCGATATCGGCGGTTCAGTTGTAGTTGTCTCCAATTTCACACTTTACGCGGATTGTTCTCACGGACGTAGACCAAGCTTTATAAAAGCTGCGCGTCCTGAAATTTCCGAACCTTTATATGAGTTTTTCTGTGAAAAACTTCGGGAATTCGGTATAAATGATGTTCAGACCGGTGAATTTGGTGCCGACATGAAGGTGAGCCTCTGCAACGACGGACCGGTTACTCTGGTTATAGATTCGGAGGATTTAAAATGATTGATATTTCCGTTTATAACGTAACTATGATAATGACGAACTGCTATATGCTCAGAGACAGAGAATCAGGCAGAATGGCTGTTGTCGACCCCGGCGGTAGAAGCGAAAAGCTAATAAATGATATAAAAAAATACGGTGGCAGCCTTGACTATGTTTTGCTTACTCACGGACACTATGATCACATTGGGTTTGCACGTCAGATGGCGGAAATGTTTGGCGCTGAGATTGTATGCGGTAAGTATACAGATGAATTTTTGTCCGACAATTTTCTGAATCATTCTGAGTTTCATTCGGATTTTGAGAAGATAATTCCGTTTTCAGCGGATATACTCCTCAATGACGGAGATAGCTTCAAGCTCGGAAACACCGAAATCACTTACATATCAACTCCCGGTCACACCAAGGATTCCGGATGCTTTATATTTGATGACGTAATTATCAGCGGAGATACACTGTTCTGCGAAAGCTTCGGAAGAACTGATTTGCCGACCGGAAACGACGCTGAAATTATTCAGTCTATCAAGCGTCTGAAAGACATTGAAGGAGACTATAAAGTTCTTCCGGGACACGGTCCCGATTCTTCGCTCTCATACGAGAGAATGTATAACCCTCTGATGAGGAGAATAAAATGAATATATATATCCTTAATCATAACTATCACTATGAGCTTGAAAATCTTGTCAGGTTGTTTTACCCTAACGAGAAGATTAACGTCATCAGGAATAGTGATACTTTTGAAAAGCCGTATATTTTAACCGAAAAATCCGACGTTCTTTCCGCTGAAATCAACGTCGGAGATTTCATTGAGAAAAAAACTGCTCCTGTATGTGATGATAACGAGGACGAACGTATGCTGTGCGAGCTTGTTTACAAGTCGCTGTGCAAGATTACCGCAGTTACTCCGCCGTGGGGGATGCTCACCGGAGTGCGTCCGATAAAGCTTTACAGAAGCCTGAAAACATCAAAAGGCGAGGAGAGCGCAGATTCTTATTTCAAGAACGGACTTTTTGTTTCAGACAGCAAGATAAATATTGCTAAAATAACCGAAAAGGTAGAAAAAAAGATTATTGACCTTTCGCGTAACAATTCATTCAGTCTTTATATAGCAATTCCGTTTTGCCCGTCAAGGTGTCGTTACTGTTCTTTTGTACAGGCTTCCGTTGAGCGGTCAAAGCATCTTGTAGAGCCATACGTAGATTTGCTATGCGATGAATTAAAATATACAGCCGAAATTGTTTCAAAGCTCGGACTGAGGCTCGAAACAGTATATATGGGAGGCGGAACACCGACAACCTTATCCGCTGAACAGATGAACAGGGTGCTTCAAACTGTAAACAGCTGTTTTGACACATCAACTCTCAGGGAGTTTACGGTTGAGGCAGGCAGACCGGATACAGTTACAGAAGATAAGCTTATTTCCATAAAGGAAAATAAAGTCGACAGAATCTCAATTAATCCCCAGACACTAAACGATTCGGTGCTCGAAACAATAGGCAGAAGGCATACAGCATTACAAATGATTGACGCTTATAAACTCGCGCGCAATGTAGGCTTTGAGTGCATAAACACCGATCTTATCGCCGGACTGCCGACGGATATTTACGAAAGCTTTGTTTCAACACTTGACAGAATCTGCGAACTTGCTCCGGAATGCATAACCGTCCATACTCTGGCTATGAAGCGCAGCGCTTCACTCACTCAGGACGGAACGCCGATTAATAAAGAAGATGCCGAGAGAACCGCTGAAATGCTAAGCTACGCGGAGCAAAAGTTGTTTGATAATGATTATATTCCTTATTATCTGTACAGACAGACAAGAATGGTAGGAAACCTCGAGAATATAGGCTGGTCGAAGAAAGGCTATGAAAGTCTCTATAACATCTATGTTATGGATGAAACCCACACTATTATCGGCTGCGGCGCCGGCGCCGTTACCAAGCTCAAATCTCCCGGCGGAACATATCTCAAGCGTATATTTAATTTTAAATATCCATATGAATATATAGATCGATTTTCTGAGCTTCTTTCAAGAAAAAATGAGATATGTACATTTTATGAAAAATGACATAATTATTGAAATTTATACTTTACGGTGCTATAATGTACCTAATTATGGGACTTTCCCGATGAAAGGATGTTTTTTATGGCAATTTTTGACGACGTTGTTGTTAACGCAAAATCAGCCGCGGCAGCGGTTAGTAAGAAAGCAGGGGAGATTTATGATTTTTCAAAGCTCAGAATCTCTCTCGCAGGTCTTCGTTCCGACCTCACAAAGAAGTATCAGGCTCTCGGTGAGGCTGTATACTCAGGCGACCCCGAGGGTGAAATCGCGGTTCTCAAAGCTGAGATTGATGAAGTTAAGCAGAATATAGAAGTTATAGTAAAGGTTCTTGCAGCAGCCAAAAATACTGTTGTTTGCCCGAACTGCGGAGAGAAGCTCTCTAAGAACGCTCAGTACTGCATTATTTGCGGAACAAGGATTCAAACAGATAAGAAAAGCTGCGCAAAGTGCGGAGCCGAAATTATAGACAACGCTCAGTATTGTTATGTTTGCGGTGAACCTGTTGACTGCGCCGACAATTCAGAAGAATAATCAGCGGTGATTCCCAGTGTCAAAAAAATTAAGACATGTCAGGGGGAAAACTCGTATAACTGCCGAGAACGAAAGCGCGTCTAAATCCTTTTTAAAGGGAGCCGCGGTTCTTACGTTCAGCATGATAGTTGTTAAGGTGTGCGGTTTTATCGACAAAATTCTGATTAGCAACATCTTCAACTATTTCGGTCCCGAGAATGCCGCTATCGGCACGGGATTGTACAACAACGCTTACGAGATTTATATCCCGTTGTTTACTATTGCTACGGCAGGTTTTCCGATTGCGATTTCCAGGCTTATTTCCGAGAGTATTGCCCAAAAGCGCTATAAGGATGTAAGACAAATACACAAGGTTGCCGTACCGTTTTTTGTTATAACCGGTACTGTTTGCTTCCTTATTATGTTCGTCAGCAGCTTTTTCTACATCAGGATAATCAACTCTCCTTATTCGCTTTATGCGATGCTGATGCTTTCCCCGTCAATTCTATTTGGCTGTCTTGTATCCATTTACAGAGGATATTTTGAAGGACAGCGTAATATGGTGCCGACTGCGGTTTCAGAAATTATCGAGGCAGGCTGCAAGCTTGTTTTCGGACTATTGATTGCCTATTTTGTAATGGAACTCGGAAGCAAGAGCTTCGAGAATACCGGAACTGTTTTTGGACTGACCTTTGAGGGAGATCCGATTACCATAAGAGAACAGGCAATGTACACCGTTATGGCGTTCTCCGTTGCCGGAGCTATTGCAGGCATTGTTATCGGCAGTATTGCTGCATTTCTGTATCTTTATATCAGATACAAATTCATCGACGATGGTATACCCGAGGAATACTACAGGAATTCCGTCGAAGCCAGAAGCAAAAAGGAAACCTTCATTCGCATGCTCAGAACCGCCATTCCGATTGGTTTGGCTGCGCTTGTCATGAATATAGGTACCTTCTTTGATTCTGTTATAATACAGAACGTGCTGCATGAAATGGCGCTTTCAAACGGACGCGATCTTGTGGAACAATACCGTACAATGGGTGTTGACCTCGGCAAGACGCTTTCAACTGACCCCGATAAGATTACGATTCATACTGCTTTATGGGGGTGCTACGGCGCCGCAACACCGCTGATGCAGCTAGTCACTGCTGTTACACAGGTTTTCGGAACTTCTGCGATGCCGAGCGTTACCTCAGCGTGGACAAAGGGCGATAAGCACGAGCTGAAGGAATCTATCGAATCGGTAATCAGACTAACTATGCTCTTTGCGCTCCCGGCAGGCTTAGGGCTCACTGTACTGGCAGAACCGATTATGGATATAGTATATGTCAGTGAGGTTCAGGTTGTAATCGGCGCTCAGGTGCTCAAGGTTATGGGCATAACAGCGGTTGTCATTGCGTCAGTAACACCGATATGCAGTATGCTTCAGGGCATCGGCAAGGTTAATTTGCCGCTGATTCTTTATTGTATCGGTATCATAATCAAGATTGTTACAAGCTGGCTCTTTGTGAGAATAGTACCTATTAATATTCAGGGCGGTTCTGTCGGTACGCTGGTATCTTATATCTTTATACTGACTGTTTCAATGTATTTCCTTGTGAAATATTCAGGAGTAATGCCGAATTTCATATCAACGGTTGTGAAGCCGTTGATTTCAGCGCTTGCGTGTGCTGCCGGAGCATTCTTCTCCTATATGTTGTTCAGCAAATTTCTGCCGCTTATTGCCGCTACAGCGTGCGCTGTAATTGTTGCCGGAATCATATATGTTACAATACTGTTAATTTTAAAGACATTTACCCGAAATGAGCTCATTATTCTGCCAAAAGGTGAAAAAATTGTAACTATACTTGAAAAATATCATCTTATCGGTTAAAATACCTAGTGTTGATGCGGATTTCGAGATTTTAAGGAGTGGAAAACTTGGACT
>CAMHHL010000050.1 GCA_946184925.1 uncultured Clostridia bacterium
AGCGGGTGGTTTATTGTGCCGCTCTAGCGAGCGGCACCGTCTAAAGACATTAATTGAAGAAAGAGCTGCCGCGACGCGACAGCTCTTTCTGCTATTCATGGTCATAATAATAATCTGTCACAGGCAACCCGAGCCGAGACATAACAAGCTCGGTTCTCGCGCGACGCTCATCACGTACAAACACGTCGTCGTCACTGTAGCCGAGAAGCTCATAGACGCCGTTCGCGACAATATATGTGAGGTGGCGCCGGAAAGATACGTTATGCTTCGTGGCAAGCCCTGCCGCCCTCGGCATTGAAATGAAAAGCTCGCCGATATTCCTTACTCCGGTGTCAGCGTTGATTTCATATTCACCATCACTGAACGTCGGAACCGAGAGAACCTCAGCTTCCGTATTGAGTCCTCTCTCCATACATAACGCGTCAAGCTCCTCGTTGTCCGTAAAGGTGATATAAACATCGACGGAGCCCTTGAAGCCGTCGTCCTCAAGAATCGCATGACAGCATCTTCTGAGGAGAATTCGAATGCCTGTCTGGATTTTTACTTCCTTCTGCTTGTCGTTGAAAATAACTCTTAACTTGTCAGACATTACCGTCACTTCCCTTGCGGTGATGTTCTCAAGGCAAAGTAATCAATCAGCGTTTATTTTTTCTAACAATTGAAGCAAGGAATCCTTCTCTTCCTCGTCCAGGCCGTTAAACATCTCTACCCTGCGCTCGGTGCGGAATTCGAGTGACTCCCGGGCGCGGTTGCGTCCGGCTTCGGTGAGAGAAATAATCATAGTGCGCTTGTCGGATTCCCCCGGCACGCGCTCAATAAAACCCTTGTTGTAAAGCTTGGTGAGAACCTCGCTCATAGACGCAGGGCGGATTTGCAGTTTTTCGGTCAGCTCTCGCTGCGAAATACTTCCGCTGTCCATAAGAGCAATCAGCGTTCTGCGCTGACCGTCCTTACCGTCATAAAGAACATGAATTTTCTGGGCAAGCTCACGAATATTCTTTAGTATCTTGTCATCAACATGAGGACCGCCGTATCCTGAGCTTAAATTTACATTATTCACGACACTTGACATTTTCCTATGCTCTTTGTTAGGTACCTTGAGATTGTATGCATATTATAATATATGTGAAGCAATTTGTCAAGGCACCGAACAATATTTTTTTCTCCTTTTTTGTAGATTTTTGACGTTTTTTGTAGAATTAAACTAGGTTTACAATAAAAATTATATGGAATTCATGCTCATTTGTCAATAAGATTGTTATTTTTTTCACACATTTTGTCAATTGTAAACAAAATTCTAATTTTCTGTTAAAAAAAGAATTAATTAAGCCAAGTTTTGTAATTTTTCCTTACATTATATTAGAACACTCATCACGTAGAATGGAACCGCCGCGGAAATCCGCGGCGGCTTGGTGATTATTTTACCGTTACTTTAAGCTTCAAAGCAACTCCGTTAACCTTGATTTTCAGGGTTGTTTTTCCCTTTTTCAATCCTTTGACCTTCAGGGTAGTCGCGGTTGTTTTTGAAATGATTTTTGCTGTCTTGGTATTAACGTACTTATTCTTGACAGATGTCGTCTTTCCGGTAATTTTAACTGTCGCGGTCGCGTTTTTCTTTACGGTTACCGAGCTCTTGCTCAGCTTCGGAGAGGTTGTGACCTTGACGGTATACGTAAGCTTTGTCTTGCCGACGGTGACGGTTATTTTCGCAGTGCCCTTTTTAAGTGCGGTGACCTTGCCGTTCTTGACCGAGGCAACCTTAGAATTCGAGCTCTTGAAGCTCAGCTTATTTGTTCCTTTGTTCAAAACGGTTATTGTCGCTGTTTTGCCTGCCTTCAGGCTTACGGACGACTTTTTGAGCTTCGGAGTAGTTGCCGGAGCCGGTTCCGTGGCAGGAGCCGCGGTTGCGGGCTCAGTGACTGAGGTCTGCGGCTCTGTAGCGGAAGTCTGGGGTTCCGTAACTGCGGTCTGCGGCTCGGTTGCCGGAGATGAAGGAACATCGCTCGGCTTTGTCTGCGGTTCGGTGACAGGAGTTGTCGGCTCAGTAACCGAGGAGACAGGTTCAGTCGCAGGCGACGTTGGAGCGTCGGTTGGCTTCTGCGTCGGCGGCTGTGTCGGCGGTTCGGTGACCGGCGGAGCCTCGGTGCCGATATTGATTGTCTTCTCAGCCGATGCTTTCTTTCCGTTGGAGTCGGTTACTGTTACGCCCAGCTTATACTCGCCCTGAGCGGACGGAGTCCAGTTGAAGGAATCGGCAGCGCCGTTCTGTACGGAAGAACCGTTCACGGTAAAGTCATAGCTGTAGTTTTCGCTGCCGTTGTAGGCTTCCGCCTTGAGAGCGAGGGTTGAGCCGACGCCCTGAGTTCCTGCCTTGTCGGTTCCGAAATTCACCTCAAAGGGAGCCTCGTTGAACTGAGTATCCTTTAGGAACGCGCCGATACGCGCGAGCGGAACGGTAATCTCGTCAACGTCCTCTTTCTCGTGTGAGGTTGAGGGGTCGTAGCTGTATTCGACATCAGCGTTGTCCTGCATGGTTGCGTCATAGGGCAAAGAGTCCATACCGGAAGTTCCGTAGCTGAGAATCTGCATTGCGCCAATTCCGTTTTTCTCAATATAGTCCTTGTCGATTCCGAGGTTCTTGAGCGGAACGGCAACCTCATAGATAAAGCCGTAGCTGTTCTTGTAGCCAAGGTCGAAGAAGTCAACCCAATTCGACTCAGCACTGAGGCTGTCACCTACGGTGTGGGAGCCCTTGGCTCCGCCTACGCCAAGCAGTGAGGTTGAGAGAGTTCCGTAATCCTTTGCGATTTTGAAACCGTTCTGATTATCCTGTTTCTCAAAAGAAGTAACGCCTATCGGAATCGCGGTGTCGTAGTTGAACATATAGTTGTCGTTCGCTTCATCGTAATTGTCAGCCTTGAAAATAGACGCGCCGCCGTTGGAATTGTTTGTATCAAACGCGATAAGAGTATCTACGTTTGTTTTGAATTTAACGCCGCCGTCCTTTGCGGTGCCGCCGACGCAGCCCCATACAAACGGATTGGTAAACTCAGCGCCTGTCTTGGTGGTTCCCCAAGCGGTGCCGTCGGCATGAATCTCGGGATTGACGCTGAGGGCGATATAAATCGGAATGGAATTTCTCCACGGGCGCGCCTCTTGGGAAGCTGCAAAATTGTCAGAGGGCGAAACAATGTATGTTGTGTTTGCCATCTCCCACATGAAATAGAGATTGTCATTGTCCCACGCGGCATAGAGAGCATAGTCATCCCAAGGCTGCTCGTGCATTGCCGAGGGCATGTACACTCTCGGGTCATCATTGGCAACGCCCTGAGCGATAATCATCGAGCTGTCCCAGTCGGAGGGATCGCCGTCGACAGTAATTGTCTTGCTCTTGCCAAGCTGCATGCCGGGGTTGGTTCCGTAGTTTCCGGAAACAGCCTCGGAGGTGTGTCCGTCGGAAGGTGATGAGAAGGTTGTCTTGGACGGTGTAAAGGTCTTTTTATAGAAATAATCGTTGGAAGTTTTCACTCCGTTTTCGTTTGTGGCAGTGAGAGTAAGCTTCACTCTTGAATTGCCGATTGCGCCCTGACCGACAGCGATAGTCTGAGTTCCGGTGTATTCAAACTCGGAACCGTCGTCGACGCGGTAGGTGCCCTTGACGGCGTTTTTCAGCCCGATTTTTACGTTAAGAACGTCATCTGAGAAAGCGGTGCCGCTCGCGGTATAAGCAAATCCGGCAGGTTTGCCGTCGGGTGTGCCGTAATCAACCCACTGCTTGTCGGCGGTGAAGAGCTTGCATTCTCCGGCGTTCAGGCTGAGACCGCTGTTTGCAGGAAACTGCTCTTTTCCGTCGTCTTTCTCCCTGCCGTTGTTGAAAATTACGTTCTCGCTCTTGAAAGCGGACGTAAATCCGGCGTAGAAAAGACCGCTCTCGTCAGCATGCATCTTCTCGCCGGGCCATTCGGCGTTTTCCTTTGTTCCGTAGGCATAGATGTAGACCTCATCCCAGCCGAAAGCGGAATTGTCAAAATAAGCAACCGAGGAAGCCACCGGAGTGGAAACCTTGGTGTATGAGTATTTAGCGGTTTTGGTGTCGGTGCCGTCCGACGCGGTGAGCTCAAGCTTGATTACGTCGCCGACTGCGGCGTCCTCGCCGATTGTGATAACGTCGCCGTCCTTGAAATCAACCGCCGCACCGCTGCCAAGCTTGTATGAAGCAGAAGCAGCCTCGCTCGCCGAGAGCGTGACTTTGATGCTGTTCATAAAATCGCTGTCGCCGGGATATGCCGAAACAGCGAGCCCGGGGCTGTACTTGCTCCACTGAGCGTCGTTGCAGAAGTTGCCCCAGTCGTTCTTCGAGCCGGTTGAAAGCACCTTGCAGACATAACCGTTGCCGGGGAATTTGAGGTTTACGGTCTGATGTCCGCCGGACTGTCCGTCATCAAAAAGAAACTCCGAAACGTTCCCCTCGAAGGTGTAGCTGTAGATACTTCCGCTCACATGGGTGAGCTCAAAATCATACAAATTCGAGGGCATCGGACCTGAGCCCGACCAGAAATAGATGTAGACGGAATCCGACCAGCTCGCCGGTTTCTCGAAATAAATCGTGTCGCCGCCGGCAGCCGAAGCAGGAATTGCTCCCACCGCAAAGGCGGAGACGATAAGCATCAGCGCAAGCAGCACGCTGAGTGTCTTTTTTGCAAATGATGTTAATTTCATAAACTTCACCTCTCTAAAAAATCATTTATATTGTATACTATTTGTACAGTTTTGTCAAGCGTTTCAATCGTTCTGTAGTACATTATTGACAAAGAGAGTTGTCCTTGCCCTTTATTCTCGTTGACAATCAAAGCGCGCAGTAATATAATAATTCTTTGAAAGGTCGTGATAATATGCTCGGAATTATTGATGTGGGCGGAGGAACCAGAGGAATATTCGGCACCGGAGTGCTCGACTTCTGCATGGACAACAACATCCGTTGCGACTACTTCATCGGAGTTTCCGCAGGAAGCGCAAACGGCAGCTCCTACCTCTCGGGACAGGTCAGAAGGAATCACAAGTTCTATACCGAATACGCGTTCAGACGCGAATATATGGGAATTATGCAGCTTTTAAAGACGCGCAACTTCATTAACCTGGACTATGTGTACAGCACGCTGAGCAACTCGGACGGTGAATATCCGCTCGACTACAGCGCGCTCAGGGATAATCCCGCAAAATTCGAGATTGTCGCGACCGACGGCATAACGGGCAAGCCGAGATACTTCTCGAAGGAAGATATGACGCAGGACAATTATGACGTAATAAAGGCGTCCTGCTGCGTTCCGGCGGTTTGCAAGCCGTATTACATCGACGGGGTTCCGTACTATGACGGCGGGATGTCCGATCCCATTCCCTATCGCAGAGCATTTGAAATGGGTTGTGACAAGGTTGTCGTCATTCTCACTCGCCCGAAGGACAGCTTTCGCGGTTCGGACAGAGACCTGAAAATCGCGCGTAGAATCCGCCGCAAATTCCCGAACGCGGCGAAGGCAATCGCCTCGCGCGGCAGGGTTTATAACAAACAGCTCAAATACATTACCGAGCTTGAGCGTGAGGGTAAGCTGCTTATAGTCGCTCCCGACGATATCAGCGGACTGAAAACCCTGACCAAAGACCTTGACCAGCTCGAAAAGCTCTATCACAAGGGCTACGCGGAAGGTGTAAAAATACTCAGATACCTGAGAAAATGATTCGGAAAACTGAACAAATTTCACATTCTCGAATTGTCAATATTGACGATTGAAACAGCCTCTTTTTGCGGTGTATAATTGACACATAACAAAAGGAGGCTTTTCCTATGAAAAGATTTAAAGCTATAATCTCAATTCTGCTCGTTATACTCACCGCTTCACTTTGCTTCATCGTTCCGGCGAACGCCGCGGAGGTTTCAAAAAATGCCGCAGGCGCAGGCAAATACATTTATTTTGACGCTTCGGGTTGGAAAAACTTCAACCAGATTTACGCTCACATCTGGATTCGCGGCGGCGCTTCCTTCTTCGACTGGCAGGCTAAGAGAGCACAGTGTGAGAGGGACAGCGGCAACATCTGGAAGTACGACCTTTCAAAGCTCGACGCTTCAACAGACGTTGAGGGCGGTCTCAAGGAAGGCGTTGACTACTGCGTAATCTTCAGCGCAAATACAGGTGTTCAGACAAATGATATAACATTCGGACTTCCCTGCATCGGCGACACAGCCAAGATAACAGGCAAGCAGATTGAGAATGCTGTTAACTCGGAGAAGCAGGCTTACGAGTGCGTATGGACAAAGAACAGCTCCAGCTACGGTCCCCACCTTACCCTTACTTCAGTCGGCAACGTTGTCGGAAAATTTCTCTGTCCGAACGAGAGCAGCATTGAGGTTATCGGCGACTGGCTCCCGACATACTACCGCTACCTCAAATCGCGTGTTGACATTGCAGACGTGCTCGCAAACGCCTTCCCGAAGTTCGGAATCAAAAACGAAAAGCAGGTCGAAGAAATATACAGTTATATTCAGTCCAAGGAGACCGGTGAGGACGAGGCAGCAATGAAGAAAATCCTCGGCGAAGCATTAATAAAGGCTTATCCCGAGGAAGCAGAATCCGTAGCAACCAAGGCAACCAAAGCCCTGTATATCGGAGACAAATTCACAGCGAAAATCTCCGGAGTTGCTGCGTCAAAAACAACCTTTACCACAAGCAAAAAGTCGGTAGCGACGGTCTCAAAGTCAGGCGTAATTACCGCCAAGGGAAGCGGCTCGGCAAAAATCACGGCGAAGTACAAAAACAAAACCGTTTACTTCCCCGTTAAGGTCAAAAAGCCCTCAATCACAATTGCTAAGAAGCTCGCGCTCCCTGTTTACGCAAAATACACCATTGGCTATACAACAATGCCGAACAAGGGCGGCAAGGTCAGCTGGAGCTCGTCAAATAAAGCTGTAGCAAAGGTCAACCGCGCAGGAAAAGTTGTCGTGCTCTCCGAGGGCAAGGCGATAATCACCGCCACCCTCAGCTACAAAGGAAAAGCATACAAGAGTAAGTGCGTACTCAATACGAAGCTCATTACCTCGATAAAGGAGCTCATTGAGTATATATACAACTGATAAGTACAACAAAATTCAGCGAAGCCGTCGCGGAATGCGACGGCTTCGTTTGCTTTTTATCACTTTGTTTTTACTTTCTTTGACTTCGACCACGCGGAGACGAACTTTGTGCCGGATACGGTTTTGTATGACCTCACGCGAACATAGTAGGTTTTCTTAGTCTTTAGCTTTTTGACGGTGAGCTTCAAGGTCTTTGCGCTCTTTACGGTCTTGGTCTTTGCCGAGGTGAATTTTGAACTCGTGCTGTACTGAAGCTGATAGCCTGTAGTCTGAGTAGTCTTTGCCCACTGAGCCTTGAAAAGCTTCTTTCCCGGGGTGAGCTTCTTGATTGATGTCGCCTTGGGAACAATCTTGAACGAGAGTGTTTTTGACCCGGTGTAGTCGCCGTTCATTGTTACCTTGACGGTGTATTTTCCGACGTTCTTTCTGCCCGATGAATACTTGACTGTATAGTTCTCTGCGCTTATCACATTGCCGTCGCTGTCCTTAACGGTAACATAGGGCTTGACAACCTTGCCGCTGTAGACGAACTTGGTCTTGCTGAGCTTATAGGAAGCCGGCTCGGTTTTCTCCGAAGGAACAGGCTCGGGCTCAACGGGAGTATTGTCAACCTCAACAGTCTTGACATCCTCGCCGTACTGAGCGGACATCCACGCCGCGCGTGTAATCATCCAGTCGCGCGCGTAGTTGAACATTCCGGTGAAGTCCTGAGCGTAAGTGTCGGCGAACTTATTGACCTGATACTCGTTCGCCGCGCTGTCATAGTACGCATTAGTGAGGCGTGAATGGTCGGCAATCCAGCTTCCGGTGTTGAGCAGCCATCCGCTCTTGTAGTTCATCTCAGCCGAAAGCTTGATGAGATCGTAGTACTCGTCGGCGGTGTAGAGATCCTTGCCGAGCTCTTCGCTGACTGCTTTTCCGGCAAAGTGGTCAATCGCGGGAACAAACTTCTCAAACCAGATTATCTTTGCTGCCTCGGCGACCTGATTATTGACGGAAATCCTCGTCATAATATTTGAGCTCTTGCGGCCGGAGCCTTTGCCCTTGTACTCGCACCACTTGCCTGTCGGCTCCTCGTAGTCGGTTACGCCTATATTCTGCAAGTCACGACCTACGCCGACAGCATTGCCGAGGGAGTTGTCGAAATCCCATACGGGTGAGCCGTAGAATTTGAATTTACCATCGGAATCCTGCTTATATGTGAAGAACAGGCTCGAAACTCCGGCGTCCCAGTTTTTGCCGAGCTCATTTATGAGGAAGATTTTCGCGACGGAATCGACGTCGGCTGCAGCAGAAATATCACCCGCTTTGTTGCCGACGGCATCATAGAACGCGGTGAACTTCTCCTTGACATACTGCTTAACCTCGTTGTAGCCCTTGTCGGCAGGCTCGAGCTCGGGAGCCTTGATTGTGATTTTGAGTCCGCCGTTCAGGCTGACGTAATAATCCTCGCCCTCGGTAGCGCTCGCGTCAACCTCGCAGAGGAACGGGAAGTCGGTCTTGACCTCGCCGCTTTCGTCGAGGTAGTCATCCTCCTCAAAATCGCTCACAAGCGAGGATGAACCGGCTTCAACCTTTTCGGTCATCAGGAACGAGCCCCAATAGTAGCCGTTGGAATAAAAATCAACGTATCGCGAATCGGAAGCGTAGGGCATTCCGACGGCGTCGGAGAGGTCATAGAGAATACGGTTGCGCGATAGTGAATCGTCCTGATAGTTCGCGAGGAGCGAATACTTCTTCGACTTTGCCATTCCGGCAATGCTCACCTTGCTGTCGTAGGTGATGTTATAGGGCTTCTTAGCCTTGCCCCATGTCGTGTTTCCTCTTCCCTTAATTTTCTTTATCGCAGTGTTATCAACCGCTCCGTCGGGGGTGACAATCGCTCCCGAAGCCTTTGCGCTGAGGCTCTTGTCAGAGTTGAGATAATCCATCAGCGGAGTACCCTCGCCGTCAGCGTCGGTGTTGTTGACGAAAACAGCCGCCTCCGCGCCTGAGTTCATGAACGTTAGGGTGTACTGCTTGTCCGCTGAAACCTTGTACGCTTTGCCGGGCTCATACGGCACAGCAGCAACCTCCCCGGCAGAAACTGCCACGCCGTTTATCGTGACGCTTCCGTCGAAGCCGTTGTATACATCAACGCTCTCCTTCCCTGCTGACGAAGGCAGGAAGAAGAATTTCTCGTTCGGGTTAGGCTCGTTGTATTTTTCGTCGTGCGCGCTCTGCCACATATGCCACGCCTCGGTGTCGGCTGAGCCGGAGACCGCGTGGACATAGAGCGCCTTCGTTGCTTTGAAGGACGGAGCGCTTGCTGCCGCGTCCTCGGCGCTCACGGCAATCGCCTGAACAGCCGAAAGCAACATAAGCACGGCAAGCAGAACAGTTAATAATCTTTTCACGGTAAAACCTCCTAAATCCATTTTACGCAATCATTATATCAGTAAAAAGTGATAATTTCAAGATATCACGATGAATTCCCGAAATAAAACTTTATGAGCTGATATGTCAATTCTGAAATAATTATAATTCCAAAAAGGAAATATTGTTGTATGCTGTAAGGTTATAATATACGAAAAGCAATGCTTTATCGCGGAGGATATATGGACAGGAATTTATCATACACTCAGTATATTTACAAAAAGAAAAAGCGGCGCAGGCTGCTCACCGCCATGACAATAGTATTCTTTGTGCTGGTCGCGGCAGGGCTGATTGCGGTTGCGGCGTTCACACTGCTCAGGCCGAGGCTCGAGCCGGTTCAGAACACGTATATCACCGACACAACCACCTCGTCGGTCAAGCTAAGATGGAACAAGGTCGAGAACGCGGACGGCTACCTTCTCTACTCCGGAAAGAACGCTAAAAAGCTAAAAAAGACAGCCGACACCGCGAAGAACGAATACACCGTCAAAAATCTCGAGCAGGCGTCAAGGTATTATTTCTATGTAATCGCCTACAACGACTACACGGAAAGCCCTTCTCACACGAACGTTACAGCTCTTACACTGCCCGAAAAACCGAAAATCACCCTTGCGCGCTCGAGAACCGAGGGCATGATGGACGTCGAGTGGAAAGAGAACAAAAACGCCTCAAGCTATACATTACAGTACAAAACGATGTATCAGACAGACTACTCCGAGGGCAAAAGCCTCAGTGTCAAAGCCGACAGTGACTGCTCGGCAACATTCGACGATTTGATTCCGGGCGCGGTGTACGACGTGAGAGTTCGCGCTGTTGTGAAGGACGGCTCCGACAAGCTGTGCAGCTCATGGGACAAAAAGCAGGTGACAATCTTCAAAGAACCGGAGCCGGAGCCGGAGTATGATTCCGACAAGCCGATGATTGCTCTGACGTTCGACGACGGTCCCGGCTACGGAAACGCCGGGGACAAAATTCTCGATGTACTCGAAAAATACAAGGCGAAAGCAACCTTCTTTATGATTGGCGAGAACACTCTTGTCCACCCGGAGAATGTCCTCAGAAAGAAAGCTCTCGGAATGGAGCTCGGCAACCACACATGGAATCACTCAAATTATGAGGAAAACGTGACAGCCGATGACATCAGGCAGGCGTCCGACTCGATTGTTAGCCTGACGGGAGAACCGCCGACAGCGTTCCGCTCGCCGGGAGGAATGACTACAGAGAATATACGGAAGGAATGCGAGAAGGAGAACCTTCCGCTATACTACTGGTCAATCGACACCGAGGATTGGAGCAACCGCAACGCAAAGACCATCTACAAAAAGGTTCTAAAGAACGTTCAGGACGGAGACATTATTCTGATGCACGAAATCTATGACTCCACCGCAAAGGCGGTCGAGAAGCTTGTGCCTAAGCTCGTTAAAAAGGGGTATCAGCTTGTGACCTGCCGCGAGCTCATCAGGGTGAAGTACGGAATCGAGCCTCAGCCGGGAGTTCAGTATTACAGCGGAAGATAACAAAAGGAAAAACGGACTGCCCTGAGGCAGTCCGTTTTTGAGTCAGTCATGCTTTTCGTGTGCCAAAAATATCGGTACACATGCTGCGGACACGAAGATAAGCAGCATAATTTCCGATACTGTAGCGGCTTCGCCGCCGATGCTTCCGGTAAGGAAAACAATCGTGAACATCACCGCAATAAGGCAGAGAACAAGCACAAGGCTAAAAGCCCTGATATGTTTTTTCAACATAACCTTCCTCCGTTTGTTCACACATCATCCAAATGGTGAGGTCAATTATAATTCGCAAAGAGAATAAAGTCAACCAGAATTACAACAATTAAATGCTGTGTAACAAAAATGTAAAAGAAGGCTATAATTGCATTAAAGAAAAATAATTATTTGTAACCGTTTTTATTATGGCTCTGCCAGTTCCAGCTGTCTCGGCACATATCCTCGAGATTTCGCTCAGCCTTCCAGCCGAGAACCCTGAGCGCCTTGTCGGGGTTTGCGTAGCATTCGGCGACGTCTCCGGGACGGCGCGGCTTGATGGAATAAGGAATATCGAGATTATTGACCTTCATGAATGTGTTGACAATATCCAGCACACTGTAGCCTGTACCGGTGCCGATATTAAAAATCTCGGTACCTTTGTGCTTTGCGGCGTAGTCAATCGCCTTGACGTGAGCAACCGCAAGGTCAACAACGTGGATATAATCGCGCACACCGGTGCCGTCCGGGGTGGGATAGTCGTTGCCGAACACGCCGAGCTCCTTGAGCTTTCCGGCGGCAACCTGAGTGATGTAAGGCATAAGGTTGTTCGGGATTCCGTTGGGATCCTCGCCGATTCTGCCGCTCTCGTGAGCACCGATAGGGTTGAAGTATCTCAGCAGAACAACGGAGAGATTTTCGTCAGCCGCGGCTGTGTCGGTGAGAATCTGCTCGTTCATCAGCTTTGTCCAGCCGTAGGGGTTAGTGCAGCCTGTGGGCATTCCCTCGACGAGCGGAACAGTCTCGGGGATTCCGTAGACTGTAGCCGAAGAGCTGAAAACAAAATTATCCACACCGTACTTCTTCATAGCCTCAAGCAGAACGATTGTCGAATCGAGGTTATTTTGGTAATAGCGGAGGGGAATCGCGCAGCTTTCACCCACTGCCTTGAGCCCGGCAAAGTGGATAACCGCGTCGAAGTCGTTCTCGGAGAACATCTTGTCGACAGCCTCTCTGTCGCAAACGTCGATTTCATAGAGCGGAATGCTAACGCCGGCGAGCTCCTCGACACGCTTCACCGCCTCGGGGCAGCTATTGTCAAAATTATCCGCGATGACAGGGCTGTGACCTGCCTTTACGAGCTCGATGCAGGTGTGGGAGCCGATATATCCGGCGCCGCCTGTAAGCAAAACTTTCATAATTTACATCCTTTCCGGTTCGGGATAGTCAACACCGAAGGTCTCGACCTCGACCTTCTCCATAATCTGAGGATCGAGCGGCTTATCGGAAAAATCGGTGTCGCATTCTGCGATTTCGTTGACGGCGTCCATTCCCTCGATAACCTTGCCGAAGGCGGCATACTGTCCGTCGAGGTGAGGAGCAGCCTTGTGCATAATAAAGAACTGTGAGCCTGCGCTGTCGGGCATCATGGAGCGCGCCATCGAGAGCACTCCCTCGGTGTGCTTGAGCGGATTGTTGAAGCCGTTCTGCAAAAATTCGCCCTTAATGTGATAGCCGGGGCCGCCCATTCCTGTTCCGTCCGGGCAACCGCCCTGAATCATAAAGCCAAAAATAACGCGGTGGAAGGTGAGCCCGTCATAGTAGCCCTTTTTGACAAGGCTGATGAAGTTGTTGACTGTGTTCGGCGCAATCTCGGGGTAGAGCTCCGCCTTGATTGTTTTGCCGCTGTTGAGAGTAAATGTAACGACAGGATTACTCAATGTAACCATCCTTTCTGTGTGTATTTTCATTTTTTACTATAATATATTATTTTGGAAAAATTATCAAGATATATTTGTTTTTTTGGAAAATATGTGTTAATATATTGTGTAAGAGGTGATATCCCATGAAAATCAAAGAATCCGCGGAGGATTATCTGGAGTCAATACTCGTACTCAGCGAGAGCCGCAGCGCGGTGCGCTCAATAGATATAGTGAAGCACATGAACCTCAGCAAGCCGAGCGTCAGCGTGGCGATGAAAAAGCTGAGAGAGAACGGATATATCAACATGAACACCGACGGTCACATCACCCTGACCGACGAGGGCAAAAGAATTGCCGAGAAAATCTACGAAAGGCACGTTTTCATCTCCCAGTGGCTCGAGGACCTGGGAGTTAATTCCGAGACCGCCATGGCGGACGCGTGCCGGATTGAGCACGTGCTCTCGGACGAGACCTTCGCGGCGATTAAAGCCAAATTCAGCAAGCGCAAGTGCCGCGACTGCAACGGCTGCGCCGCAAACGAGGATTGTCCGGAATAAACTGAAATGCGCTATTGCGCTTTAACAGAAAAGAAACTGTCACGTTAAAACAGCACCAAAAAGACCGGTCAGCCCGAAAGGGTTGTCCGGTCTCTTTTTAGTTGAAAGTTGTAAGGTTTAAGTTGTAAGTTATGGTCGTGCAGACAGATTGCGCGATACTGACGTTTAGTTCCCGACAGAATAAATATGCTGCTTGCGCAGCAAGCATAAAAATACTGTCGGCGCAGCAACGTTGTTTTTCTATTCGACCTATCTACTCGTCATGTCCGGGTTCAGCACATCGG
>CAMHHL010000051.1 GCA_946184925.1 uncultured Clostridia bacterium
CTTACCTATGTGCTGACACTCCCGACTTACCGATGTGCTGAACCCGGACAGGTCGGGCAGACAGATTGCGCGATACTTACGTTTAGTGCCCGACAGAATTATTATGCTGCTTGCGCAGCAAGCATATAAATATTTTCGGCTATACGACGTTGTTTTTCTATACGACCTATCTACTCGACCATAACTTACAACTTCCTGCTTACAACTTACAACTTAACAGACGTTTGATAGGACAGCAAACACACAGCCCAAACAAAACCCTTGATAGGAGCACTCAAGCCAAAAGGGTAGAGATATAAAAAAACTGCCGCGTGGGCGACAGTTTCAGGTGCAGAATAATTTGTATATTTTCAAGTCATTTCCTTGGACGATACCCAGTCCGAGGAAATTTTTTTCGCGGTTTTTTACGCGGAAAAGCTCGCCGTCAATGTGGTCAAGGCTCCTCAGCGCGGTACGGCTCTTGTCGAGAGCGCCGCCGTTTGAGAAGCGTTTCGCCTGAGCGTCGCTGACGGCAATTTCGCGGTAACATTCAAACAAGCTCTCGGTGGAGCTGAGAGCATTCCCGAGCCCGCCCTTTTCGGCAAGAGCTTTCAGCTCGTCAAGCGTGAGACTGTCCGCGAGAGAATAGCCGCAGGCGAAGGTTCTCTCGAGCGAGGTCATAACCGCGCCGGCGCCGAGCGACCTTCCGAGGTCGTCGATTAGCGTGCGGACGTAGGTTCCCTTGGAACAGCTAATGCTGAGCGTTCCGCTCTGCAAAGCCTCGTCAAAGCCGGTGAGCTCAATCGAGTAGACAGTGACCTTCCGGGACTTTCGCTCAACCTCTATCCCCTGCCGGGCGAGGTCATAGAGCCGTCTTCCGCCTACGGAAACGGCGGAATACATCGGCGGAACCTGCTCAATCTCTCCACGAAAAGCGGAGAGAGCCGCTTCAAGCTCAGCTCGCTTAACCGCGCAGTCGCGGCGTGAAGTAACCTCTCCCCAGATGTCGAGAGTGTCGGTGGTGAGCCCGAGACGGAACCCGGCGACGTAGCTTTTGTCGTGGTTTGGAACGATGTCCTGGGCGCGCGTGGCGTTGCCGAGCAAAAGCGGCAAAACGCCGGTGGCGTTGGGATCGAGAGTCCCGGTGTGACCGATTTTGCGCTGACCGCTCAGCCGTCTCACGACCGCGACGACGTCAAAGCTCGTGAATTCGGGCGGCTTGTTGACAATCAGAACTCCGTTCATAGCGCCTTTTCAGCCGCCGAGCGGATAGTGTCGAGCACGCTCCCCAGGTCGCCCCTGAGTGTGCAGCCTGCCGCGGCGTAGTGACCGCCGCCGCCGAACTGACGGCAAAACGCGCTCGCGTCAAAATCGCCGTTGGTTCGCGCGGAAATCTTGTATTCTCCGCCCTGCTTTTCGCGGACGGTAATGCCGAGCTTTACGCCCTCAATCTGCCGTGGGATCGAGGCTATTCCCTCGGTCTCGTCGTCGCCCATCCCCTCAACCATTTTGAGGGTTGTGTAGATAATCGCGCACTTGTCATCGGCGCAGTAAATCATATTTTCAAGAATCTCTCGCTCAAGAGCAAGACGGCGTTTCGACTTGGTCTCGAACATCACCTTATTTATGTAGGCGCTGTCGCAGCCGAGGTCGAGCAAATCCGCGGCAATCCGCAGAGTGCGCGAGGTGGTGTTGGTGTAGCAAAAGCAGCCGGTGTCGGTCGAAAGCGCGGTGTAAAGACAGTTCGCGATATCGACCGTCAGCTCAACGTTCAAAAGCCTGAGAAGCTCATAAATTATCTCGCCAGCCGCCGCCGCGTCGGGCTCGACGTAGCTATGGGCGGCTTTGACCTTGTTGGTGCCGTGATGGTCGATGCAAAGGTCGATTCTGCCGGTGTACTTCTCCTCGTTTTTGCCGAGAAGCTTTTCGTCGGCGACGTCGGTGGAGACGATGTACTCCGGCTCAAAATCGCCGTCGTCGCAAAGCTTCGTGATGAAGTCAAAGCTTTTGGGCTTGTCGGTGGTGATTACCCGGGCGTTCTTGCCGAGCTGTCTGAGCCCGAGACAGAGCGCGTAGCCGCAGCCGAGGCAGTCGCCGTCGGGGTAATTGTGGGTGAGAATCTCAAAATTGTCGTGCTCCAAAAGGAGAGCGGAAACTTCGTTTAGCGTCATATGCTCTCCCCCCTCAGCTGTTCAAATCGTTGAGGATTCGCGAGATGTTCGCGCTGTACTCAATGCTGTCCGTCGCGGTGAAAATCAGCGACGGAACATGCCTGAGCCTGAGCCTCATGCCGAGCTCGCGGCGGATGAAGCCTGCGGCGGAATCGAGCCCCTTGCACGCCTGCTTGCACCGGTCGAGCCCTTCCATCGCGCTGACATAGACAGTGCAGTAGGAGAGGTCGTTGGTCAAATCAACACGGACAATCGAGATAAACGCGTCCTTGACGCGTGGATCCTTGAGCTCGCGGAAAATCGCCGTGAGCTCGCGCCTGATATCTTCAGTTGTTCTTTCTATCTTATGTCCCATGGTTAAACTCCGTTTAACAATTGAAAGTTGAAAGTTAAAAGTTGAAAGTTATTGTCGTGCAGATAGGTCGGTGCGGACAAATACGTCGGATACCCGACCGTATTTTTATGCGGCTTGCGCAGCAAGCATAATAATATTTTCGGCGCAGCGGCTTTGTTTTTCATGCGCCCTGTCTACTCGACCTTAATTTTTCACTTTTCACTTTTTTCACTTACTTAGTCTCTATACTCCTCAATCTCATAGACCTCGAAGATGTCGCCTTCCTTGATGTCGCTGAACTTGTCAAGGCAGATACCGCACTCATAGCCCTCGGCTACTTCCTTGACAGAATCCTTGAAGCGCTGGAGTGAAGCAACCTTGTCGTCGGCGATGATGATACCGTCGCGGACTACGCGGACAAGACCGTCACGGGTGATTTTGCCCTTGGTGACGTAGGAGCCGGCGACTGTACCGACGCTCTTAATCTTGATGACGTTGCGAACCTCAGCGGTACCGAGCTCAACCTCTCTGGTCTTGGGAGCGAGCATACCCTTCATCGCGGACTCAATCTCCTCGATGCAGTCGTAGATTACGCGGTAGAGACGCATGTCAACTCCGTCGCGCTCGGCGTTAGCCGCTGCGACAGCGTCCGGACGGACGTTAAAGCCGACGATAATCGCGTTTGACGCGTTGGCGAGCATTACGTCGCTCTCGTTGACAGCGCCGACAGCGCCGTGGATGACGTGAACGCGAACCTCGTCGTTTGTGAGCTTTTCAAGGCTCTGGCGTACAGCCTCAACGGAGCCCTGAACGTCAGCCTTGACGATGATTTTGAGCTCCTTCATGTCGCCCTGCTTCATCTGGTCAAAGAGGTTGTCGAGGGTGACCTTGGTCTGAGCGTTGAAGATTTCCTCCTTGCGCTCGTTCTTGCGCTGGTTGACGAGCTGACGCGCGAGGTGCTCGTTTGTGACGGTGTTGAAGATATCTCCGCCTACGGGAACCTCGTCGAGACCGATAATCTCAACAGGTACGGACGGGCCTGCGTCCCTGACCTTCTCGCCCTTGTCGTTTGTCATCGCTCTGACGCGGCCGAGACAGGTTCCGGCTACGACAACGTCGCCGGCGTGGAGAGTACCGTTCTGTACGAGAACAGTCGCGATGGGGCCTCTGCCCTTGTCAAGACGAGCCTCGATTACGATACCCTTGGCGGCACGGTCGGGGTTAGCCTTGAGCTCCTTCATCTCGGCAACGAGAAGAACATTCTCGAGAAGGTCGTCAAGTCCCATCTTTGTCTTTGCCGAAACAGGAACACAGATTACGTCGCCGCCCCACTCCTCGGGAACAAGCTCATACTCGGTGAGCTGCTGCTTGACCTGCTCGGGGTTGGCGCCTTCTTTATCCATTTTGTTAATTGCTACAATTATGGTTACGCCGGCAGCCTTGGCGTGGTTAATCGCCTCGACCGTCTGCGGCATGATACCGTCGTCGGCGGCTACTACGAGAATCGCGATATCCGTAGCCATCGCTCCGCGGGCACGCATTGTGGTGAACGCCTCATGTCCGGGAGTATCGAGGAAGGTGATCGGCTGGCCGTTAACCATTGTGCGGTACGCGCCGATGTGCTGGGTGATTCCGCCTGCCTCGCCCTCGGTTACGTTGGAGTGACGGATAGCGTCGAGGATAGAGGTCTTGCCGTGGTCGACGTGTCCCATAACGACAACAACAGGCGCTCTGCCGACGAGGTTAGCGTCGTCGTCCTCGCTGTCGTCGATAATCTGCTCCTCGATTGTCACAACAACCTCGCGCTCAACCTTGGCGTTGAACTCCATAGCGATAAGCTCGGCGGTGTCAAAATCGATGGTGTCGTTGGCTGTAATCATAGAGCCCATCATGAACGCCTTCTTGACAACCTCGGCAACAGTAGCCTTCAGCCTTGAAGCAAGTTCGGAAACAACAATCTCCTCGGGAACGGTGATTGTGATTGAACGCTCCTTGCGCTGCTTCTCGATTCGAGCCATACGCTGAGCCTCGGTCTCGCGCTTGCCGCCGCGGCGCTGGCGCTGCTTGCGGGCGCGGTTGGAGAACTTCTCCTTCCTGCTTGTATCCTGATTGCGGCGAAGCTTGTCGTTCGCCATATCGTCATATTTCTGGTTATATCGCTCTACGTCAACGTTGGACTGACGTGTGTCGATTACGCGGCGGTTGGAGCGGTGGTCGCTGTGCTCCTCCTCAATGGTGTTGACAACCTCAACCTTGGGGAGATTCTTCGGGGGCTTTTTGCCGCTCTTATCGGGCTGAGCCTTCTTCTGCTCGGGCTTTGACTCAATCTCAATCGCCTTGCGCTTGGGCTTTTCCTCCTCGACGGTGGCTTCGTCAGCCTGCTTTTCATATTCCTCAACAGCCTTATCCCTGACCGCGAAGTACTCGCTGAAATCCTTCAGCGCGGTCTCCGTCGTCATAACGTCAAAGATAACGTTGAGCTCATCCGCCTCAAGAGCGGTCATTGACTTTTTGTTGACACCGCATTTCTCGGCGAGAATGTCGGTAATCTTCTTGCTCTTTACGTTAAAATCGTCTGCTACTTCTTTAACCTTATATTTTATCATACACAATTACCTCCTGATTAGTTTTGGGAAAGCTCGCGGAGCTTGCGGGCAAAGCCCTCGTCGCAGACGGCAGTGACCGCCGCGAACCTGCCTATCGCAAGGCTGAGCTCCTCCTTGGTGCGGCTGAGGCGTATGCAGTCAACGCCGCAGCTTTCGCACGTCCGCACAAGCTTTTTCAGGGTGTTGGGAGAAACATCCGACGCCGTGAGCACAAGGCTCGCCTCGCCGTTTGTTACAGCCTCGGTGACAACGTCGTTGCCGACGGTGAGCTTGCCGGCTCTGCGGCACAAGCCCATAAGGCTCAAAAGTCTGTCATTCACCGCGCTTCATCTCCTCAAGCATACTGTCGTACATCTCGTCGGGTACGGCACAGGAGAACGCCCTCTCAAACCGCTTCGCCTTGATTGCCTTTTTAAGACACTGCACATTGTTGCAGACATAGGCTCCGCGGCCGGGCTTCTTGCCCGAAAGGTCAAGGCTTACGCCGCCCTTTTCAAGCACCTCGCCGTTTTCGTCCTTCCTGTCGGGAGCTTTGACAACCCTGACGAGCTCCCTCTTGGGCTTCATCTCTCCGCAGCCCGTGCATTTGCGCATAGGAATCTTCTTCTGCTTCAAGATTAAGCTTCCTCGCTGTCGCTGTCCTCGTCCTCGCCGTAGAAGCCGGACTCGGGACGGATGTCAATCTTCCAGCCGGTCAGTCGGGCCGCGAGGCGGACGTTCTGACCTTTGTTGCCGATTGCGAGCGAAAGCTGACCGTCGGGAACGGTGACCTTGCAGCTCTTTGCGTCGGCGTCGAGGATTTCAACTCCGAGCACCTTTGCCGGGGAGAGCGCCGCCGCAATGAACGCATCGGGTTGTTCGCTGTACTCAATGATGTCTATCTTCTCGCCGCCGAGCTCAGCCACAATACCGTTGACGCGGTCGCCGCGGGTACCGATGCATGAGCCGATGGCGTCAACGTTCTCGTCGTTGGAGCAGACAGCCATCTTTGTCCTGCTGCCTGCCTCACGCGCGATGCTCTTTATCTCAACGATTCCGTCGTAAATCTCGGGAACCTCTTGCTCAAACAATCTCTTGACGAGCTCTGCGCTTGTGCGGCTGATCATAGCCTTGGGGCCTCTCTCGTTGTCCTTGATGTCGGCAACGAGAACCTTGATATTGTCGCCCTCGCGGAGAACTCTGTCGCCGACCTGCTCGGACTTGGGCAGAGTTGCGACAGCCTTGCCGATTTTGAGGGTAACGGTGCCGCTGACGGGGTCAACTCGCTCGACAACAGCTGTAACAAGCTCGCCGAGACGGCTCTTGAATTCCTGAAGCATTTGCCCCTTCTCTCCGTCGCGGATACCCTGACGGATAACGTTCCTCGCGGAGCTGATTCCGATTCGGAAGAGGTGCTTGGGGTCGAGCGGCTGGAGATATTCGTCGCCGAGCTCGATTTTCTTTCTCTTCTTTCTCGCGTCCTCAAGCGAGATTTCGAACTCAGGTCTTTCGACCTCCTCAACAACGGTGAGAACCCTCTTGACGTCAAAGACGTTCTTCTCGGGGTCAATGCGGAAAACGAGATTGTCGTTTCCGTCCTCGCCGCTGGGCTGGTTCTTTGAGTTCTTGCAGGCTGTTTTGATTGCTCGCTCAATCTGCTCGAGCATGTAATCCATGGGGATTCCCTTCTCCTTTTCGAGGAGAGAAAGCGCTGTGAATAATTCCTTACTGTTCATTTTTCCGTTTCATCCTTTCCTTAATCAAAATCATCAAGCTTAATCCACGCGGCGTCCTTTGCGTTGATTGTGATTTCGTTTTCGCCGCTGTGGTCTTTTATTGTAACCTCACCGTCGGAGCAGCCGTCGAGAACTCCCTTGAATTCCCTGCCGAGCCCCTCAATCGGGCGAATCATCCTGACCATAATATCCGCGCCGATAAACCGCGCGAAGTGCTCGTCTCTGACGAGCTCGCGTTCGATTCCGGGCGAGCATACCTCCAGGATATACGCCTGAGGAACCGGATCCGCCTCGTCGAGCGGAACGTCCAAGGCGCGCGAGACTGCCTCGCAGTCGTTGATGTCAACGCCGCCGTCCTTGTCAATAAAAATCCGCAGGAAATAATCCGCGCCTTCCTTGACATAGCGAACGTCCCAGAGCTCGAGCCCGAGCCCGCGGACAATCGGTTCGGCAATTTCCCAAACCTTAGCGACTGTATTTCCGCCTTTTGCCATATCATCGCTCCTTTTACCAAAGGTTTTACATAAAGCAAAGGAGCAAGCTCTTGCTCACTCCTTCGGTTTAACTTTATTCAACAGTATAATTATATCACTACCGGGTGAAAAAATCAAGTGTTTTTCGCAAAATAATTACAGGACGAAGTCGTCTGCGTCGTCCTTGTATGCTTTTGGCTCGTGCTCGCCGCGGAAAACTATGCGATACATAATCTCCAGCACAAAGAAAACAAGCTTCATAAACATGAATATCGAGAGCACGATAATTACAAAATAGCCGAAACCATTCGTAATCAGCGGCTTGGTCATGACAACTCCGTTAACCTGATATGAATAGGTTGCGAAAATCGCCAGATAGTAGAAAACTCCGGTAATCGCGAACTCGCAGAAGGTCGCGAACCTCGGCAGAAAAATCAATATCGCAAGGAAGATTACCAACGCGACAAGCCAGACTACAATCTTTGACGCCGCGCTTGTCGGGTCAAGTATCGCGCTGAGATACCTGCTTGCAAAGGATTCATACGCACGCGCGCACACGATGTTGAGCGGAACTATAAACACAAGGAAGGGAAGAATTCTGCGGAAAAATACCGTGTACCATTTTCCCATGTCCTCCTTATAGCTGTCTATCTCGTCGAGATACCAAGCGATTTTGTCTCTTCTGTTGTCAAACTTAGGTCTATTGCTATGTCCTTCAGCCATGAAAATCACCTCTCTGCTAATATACATAGTCTATCAAAACGCCGCGAAAAAGTCAATACACTCGCGGTTTTGCGGTATAAAATTACAGATAGTGCGCTCTGAGCTCCTCGCCCGACATCGGTGAGAGATAAGCCGGCGCAATGTCAAAGACAGTCTTGGCGCCGCTGACGCCCTCTGCGCTGAGCTTGCAGACAGCTCTCGCATAGGCGGCGAGCACTGCTCCGGTGAATTCCGGGTTAGAATCAAGAGTGAGGCGGTACTCAATGATGTGGGTATTTCCGCCGGCGGTCCTGCCGCTGTAGATTACGGAGCCGCCGTGGGGCAGTCCGCTGTGGTCGCGCTTCATCTCCTCCGCGGTGATGAAGTGAACGGTTGTGTCATAATCGGCAAAATAATTCGGCATTGTCTTGATTTCGTTCTCGATTCGCGCCTTGTCCGCGCCCTCCTCGGCAACGACAAAGCACTCTCTGGTGTGCTTCTCGCGCGTGGTGAGCTCGGGGTTTTCGCCGTTTCTGACCGCTTCGAGCGCCGCAGGAACAGGGATAGTGTACTGGCGCGCGTCCAGAACGCCCTCAATGCGCCTTACGGCGTCGGAGTGACCCTGGCTTACGCCCTTGCCCCAGAAGGTGTAGGGGGTGCCGTCGGGAAGAATTGAGAGCGAATAAAGCCTGTTTACAGAAAACATTCCCGGATCCCAGCCGCACGAAATCAGACCGATGGTTCCGGCAGCCTTTGCCGCCTTGTCAACCGCGTCAAAGTGCTTGGGGATATTTGCGTGGGTGTCGAAGCTGTCAACAACGTTATAGAGCGAAGCGTACTTCGGCGTCATTGCAGGCAAATCCGTAGCCGAACCGCCACAGATGATGAGCACGTCGATGTCGTCGCGCTTGGGCTCAAGCTCGGAAGCGGAGCGAACGGCAACGCCCTCTGTCGCAATTTTCAGAGTGTCGGGGCTGCGGCGTGTATAAACGCCGGTCAGCTCAAGGTCGGGGCTCTGCTTAATCGCAGCCTCAACGCCTCTGCCGAGGTTTCCGTAGCCGAGAATACCTATTTTTATCATAATATCAACCTCCGTGTCAAAATTACAAATCTATTTTATCACACTAAAGGGCTGTTTTTCAATATATAATTAAAACTTTTCACTCAACGAAAGCCCGAATACAGTCGCGGACATACAGTGCGGTGCCCTCGCCGTGGCGGTCAATATTCTGCGCAAAACGTTCGTCGGCGGCATACATCTCGCCAAGCCCGGCGAGAATCTCATCCGTGCAGGTGTAAAGCCGTTCTGAAATAAAGCTCTTTAGCTTCCCGACCTGCAACCGCGCCCCCTCGGAACCGGGAGAAATCCCCTCGGCGTTCAGCCGTGCAAAGCCCGACATTATCTCGTCCATTCCGCCGGACAGCTCCTCCCAATCGTTCTGCGAAAAGCCCGCGGTACGCCGCTCGCTTTCTTTGTACGCGTCCGTCTTTCCCCATCGCTTACGCGCCTCGTCTGAGTAACTGTTAAATTGTGGTTTCATGCTGTCACCTCGTAGGTTTTGTTTGGTTATATAATATCGAATAATCCGAGAACTCGGAATTTGAACCAACAGCCCGCGCAGTCGGCGTTTGTTCAGTACACATTATATAACATTATCCACGACCACGCAACAGATTTCAGCTGTAATCTATGATTTTATAATAACCGTCCCAATCTCGCCAACCGCTACGTCCACGCCGTCGACCAAGCCGAACGCCAAGCCGCGAATACTCTGGAGCTTATCCTTGGCGGGACGAGGAAGACGGGGTGAAGTTGATTATAACTCGTTATAAAAATTAATGCAACTAGGTTACTGTTTTATAGTAACTTTATGGAATCATAAAATAGTATATAAAAGGTATTAGCTTACTGCATGATTTTAATTCCAATCTTGAATAGAAATCTGCACAAAAAGTCACTTTTATTTTTGTTCAGTTCTATGAATTTGTTGTAAATTTACAAATAAGTATTGATTTTTTCTATAAAGTTGCATATAATAACAATGTAGCAACAGCTACACGCTTTAAAATAAGCTCTGGCAGTAGTTCTCCCAGTATGAGGGATGTTACGAGACCAGGGCTTTTAGTAATTTTGAGAGGTACATATGGAAACTGTTACTGCCATAATGGTTGATGGAGGTTTTTACAGAAAGCAAGCGAAAAAACTTTTTGGAGAAAAACCTCCAAAGGAGCGTGCTGAGGAATTAGCATCATACTGTCGTCGACACTTAAAAAGTGATGTAAAGAACGAAACAAAGCGGTTATATCGTATATTCTATTATGACTGTTATCCATCAGATAAGAATATTTATAACCCGTTAACACAAAAGACTGTAAATATGGGAAAATCTCCACTTTATAAGTGGTCCAATGAGTTTTTTAAAGAATTAGCTTCCCAACGAAAACTTGCTTTACGAATGGGTGAATTGCTCGAAAGTCAAGCAGGTTATCAATTGAATCCTGACATATTAAAAAAACTATTGAGAAAAGAAATAACAGTTGATGATATTACCGAAACTGATTTATCTTTAGATATTCAACAAAAAGGTGTTGATATGAGAATTGGTTTAGATATCGCTTCGTTAGCTCAAAAACGACTTGTTAACCAAATTGTCTTAATTGCTGGTGACAGTGATTTTGTTCCTGCAGCAAAACATGCACGTCGGGAAGGAATAGATTTTATACTTGACCCAATGTGGCATCCAGTGAAAGACAGTTTGCTTTTACATATTGATGGAAAAGAAATAAAGACTGGTAAACCTGGTGAAAACTACAGCGATAAATTATGTGTTTTGAAACCAAGAACAAAAGCGTTTACTGGAACAATTACAAAAAGATGAAATAACAAAACCAAAACAATAATCTTGATTTTTCTGCCCCGTAAACATCAAATAAACATCAAATCCCTTAAAATCGAATATAAACCCAAAAAGAAAATCGCTTAGGAAACCTTAAAACGGCTTACCTAAGCGATTTTTTTGGAGCTGATAACCGATGTTGATTTTGAGCAGAAGGGTTCATCTCGAGCCGTTTCGTCGTGTGGACAAAAAAGTTTCATCAACGCGGCGTCCTAAAAATGCTCCGCCGGAGCGTTTTTACCTTCGGACGGCGGCGACTTCGCGCCTTGTCCTCGGCACGTCCTGTTCAAATCCGGTTATCACCTCTTTTTCTATGGAGCTGATAACCAGATTCGAACTGGTGACCTCATCCTTACCAAACAGTATGGGGTGGTTTTGAGGGATAATTCAAATGGTTATCGTCCGTTATAACCGCAGGTTTTATCAGCTTTGTGTTCTTTTATTACCCGTAACTTACGGCAACCTCAATCTATAATAAACATCAAATAAACATCAAAATAACTTTATGTCTTGCTTTGATATAACTATTCACAAAGATTATACCGTTATTTTAGAAATAAATATTTGAACAAACTTCGATTTCGTGTTAGAATTATTACATATAATCTTGCGAGGATAGAGTTATGTCAAAAGGGCCTAAGTTTAACAAATTAAGCGAAAAAATTAATACACGAGATAATCTTGGAATTAACGGCGTAGCGGCATCGATGCAGGCGGAATTATGTCCTGTTGTCAATACTGTTACGCCGCGTGCGTTTTACTGGCCTTTTATGGTATGGAACTATTATGACTTTTTTGAGAATTCCGGCATAACGGAACATACAACAAAAGTATTTGATGAGCAGTTTTTGAAGATAAATGACTATTATTTTGTGTTGTCAAATCTGATAACCGAAAACCCGGACAGATATAATCTTGTAGGACAAGATAAGACGGGAGCGGATTTGAGGAACAATCCGAATGGACCTTTCCCGTATAACAGCGAATACTTCGTTACCAGATTCGGCGGTATGCAGTATTATAACGCCGGTTGTCTTACTATGGGTTATACTACGGAAACCACCAAAGATAACGAGACGTTAAAAATGCCGCATCCTACAAAAGCGCTGGGTGAGCCTATGGCGAAGGCGTTTGAGGAAGTCATAAAAGATACGGAATATTATAAAGAATACAGAGGTAAAAACGCCCTCGTTCCGCGAAGCGTTCTTCAGGAATTGGGTGAAGTATTAACCCTTGATTTGAGGAATTTTGAGGAATGTAAAAGACTCCTGCGCGAATCCTTATTCAACCCGAAAGACAATATTAAACTCAATAATAAATATCTTATTCCGTCCGCGGAGTACGCAAAGTATATATATAAAACCTGTCCGTCATTTCAGGGCAAAGATTTAGATGAATTCAAACTTGCCGATATGAGAGAGGCTTTATTCGATTACTATTCACCCGCGGGTTCGTGCAGATATGAACACGATAACTCTCTCGATTATATTATGATGAGATGGGAAGTTGTTGTGGGCAGGCAGTATTTTACTATGGCTATAGAGCTAATCTGGAAACACTTAATGAAGGCTCTGGAAGCGCCTATGTCCGGAAGCGACTGGTATAGAGCCGCGGTTGAAACTTCTAATCATAAAATTCAGCTTGACCATAATTTAGAAGAATACATAGACGGGTGTAATTACGGGTTTGCTGAACGTGAGAAAATGATATCAAAGGGCGCGGGAAGGGCAAAGAACACAAAGGATAATTTTGATACCGCTATTCAACTTCTTTTGTCGTTGTATAACCGCTTTAATAACCGCGAAGATGTTGATAAAGTTTTGCTCAAATATGGAGACGAGATTTCATTAGTATCTCTCATAAATTTGATAGAGGAATACAAGGGAAAATCCGTAGGCAAATTTTTACAGTATATTATCGAGAACTGGATTATAAAGCAGCATAAAATAACGGCGCTTAATAAAACGATACAAGGACGCGATAGCTTTTTCTTTGAAGAAATAGAAAAAGGGTTATACTCACGCCGCGCTGAACCCACTCCGGAGTTTCAGGGAATCAGAATGGTGCAGTTAATGCAGGTAATGATGGATTTGGATATGTTGGAGATATAGGATGGAAGAATGTAAAATAATAGAGGAGCTTAATAAATCCAAAGGCTATGATATTGCTCTGCTGACTACGTTCAATTTTGATACGGTTTATTTTGAACGGGCTGTTTTCAGGGTGCTTAATAATAACGGGATTAAGAAGGTTTCTGTGTTTGTTGACCAGAATGAACTTAATTCTGCTTTGCAGACTGATCGCTCATCGGAAATCGGCAAAAAATACGCGGTTAATCCGGTTGAGATAAACAAGGCATTTCATCCTAAGTTGATATTGTTATTAGGCAAAAGCCAAGCAAAGCTGTTTGTGATGAGCGCCAACCTTACCGTAAGTGGAT
>CAMHHL010000052.1 GCA_946184925.1 uncultured Clostridia bacterium
ACCGAAGTCGGCGTAATTGGCTTCGGCAGCATTGCTGCGCCCTTCTGCGCCCGTTGTATGTGTTGTGTTGTGAACACAGGCGGCAGTTAAGGGGAATCAATGAGATAAATCCTGAGCCGTCTGTCTGCATTTGCAGCGCAGGCGGTATTTTTATGCCTGAACGGAGGTAAAACTGATGGTAGAAACAAGGGAAAGCGTTACGGCAAAGCTTTGTTCCTTTGCCCGCGCTTTTCATTCCAATATCGGAAAAAATAAGATTTTCGACGATTATCTCGCCTATGATTTGATGGGCAGGGATGAGTATGAGAAAATCGGTCAGCTGATCCAAAATGATTTCGACGCGGAAAAATCGGACAAAAACTATACCTTCGCGTCAAAAAAGATCGCGAACCGAATCAACCGCTATATCACGCCGATCCCGCTTTCAAGAATCGCCTTTGCGGAGAATGAGCTGAACGCCTTTGCGCAGCATTGCGGTAAATGTCAGTATGTGATTTGCGGAGCGGGTATGGATACCTTCGCTTTTCGCAACGATAACCCCGATATCAAGGTGTTTGAGCTTGACCACCCCGACACGGGAAGGTACAAGCGGCGCAGGATCAGGGAGCTTGAGTGGATCATTCCCGATAATCTCACCTTTGTGCCGATCGATTTTTCAAAGGACGATATGAGCGAAAGGCTGCTCACTTCGGGATATGATCCCGAAATCCCGACGTTCTTTGCCATTCTTGGCGTGTCATATTATCTGACGCTTTCCGTCTTTGAGGATACGATTCGAAAAATCAGCTCGCTGTGTAAAGCGGAAAGCAAGGTGGTTTTTGATTATCCCGACCACACTGCGCGGGCAAAGCGCCGAGCGCGTCCGTACGCTTGCGGATATCACCGAAAAGCTCGGCGAAAAAATGCTGCACGGCTATTCCTACAAGGAGGTATATGCTGTACTCGAACGTCACGGCTTTGAGATAGAGGAGCATGAAACACCGCAGATGATACAACTGCTTTATTTTGAAAACCGCAGCGATATGGCTGCATTTGAGAATATCAATTTTATTTTAGCTTACAAGGAGAGAAAACAGTAATGAGCAAATATATTTTTACATCGGAATCCGTAACGAAAGGACATCCCGACAAGGTTTGCGATATTATTTCGGATTCCGTTTTGGACGCGTATTTGGAAAAGGACAGTCACGCGAGAGTAGCGATAGAAACAGTTGTCAAGAACAATACAGTCGTTCTTGCGGGAGAGATTTCCTCAACAGCTCAAATCGATATTGAGAAGGTCGTAAGAAGGACCGTCAACAGCATCGGCTACAATCGACCCGAGCTTGGATTTGACGGTGATACCGCTGAGATAATTCAAATTATTGACAGCCAATCGCCCGATATTGCGCAGGGCGTTGACGAGGCTCTGGAAATCCGCGGAAAGGACGAAAATGTTCTCGGCGCCGGCGATCAGGGAATGATGTTTGGATATGCAGTGAACGAAACCGAGGAGCTGATGCCGCTTGCCGTTTCTCTTGCGCACAGGCTGTCAAAAAAGCTGACCGAGGTAAGGGAAAACGGAACTCTGCCTTACCTTCGTCCCGACGGAAAGACGCAGGTATCTGTTATTTACGAGTCGGGGGTTCCCGTGGGAATCGATACGGTTTTGATATCCACACAGCATGACCCCGACATTTCACAGGAAAAAATCAGGAACGATGTTATCAAATATGTGATTGAGCCTGTTATACAGAGTAACCGAAAATGGAAAAACTATAGGATCCTTGTTAATCCTACGGGAAGATTTGTGATAGGCGGTCCTGTCGGCGACAGCGGCTTGACGGGAAGGAAGATAATCGTCGATACTTACGGCGGCGCGGCAGCTCACGGCGGCGGAGCCTTTTCGGGAAAAGATCCCACAAAGGTTGACCGTTCGGGAGCATACGCCGCAAGGTACCTTGCGAAGAACATTGTTGCGGCAGGTCTTGCCAAAAAAGCAGAGGTGCAGATCGCATACGCGATAGGAGTCGCTTATCCTGTGTCGGTACTGATCAACACCTTTAACACGGGTGTGATTTCCGATGAAGCCCTGACAGAGCTGATTACAGGACATGTAGATTTGCGCCCTTCAAAAATAATTGAAAGATTTGATCTGCAAAGACCCATTTACGCGCAAACCGCTTCCTACGGTCATTTCGGCAGAGACGACCTCGATTTACCGTGGGAGAGCACGGATTTAGCTTCTGTGCTGAAAAAATACGCCAAGGGGGTCGCGTAATGAAAACAATAGCGAGCTTTACCGTCAATCACGACAGGCTTGAAAAAGGAATGTACCTTTCGCGCGTGGACGGAGACGTTGTGACATACGACGTAAGAATGAAAAAGCCGAACGGCGGAGATTATCTCGGCAACGGCGAGCTTCACACGATTGAGCATTTGTTCGCTACCTACGCGCGCAACAGCGAGGTGTCGGATGATGTTGTGTATGTCGGACCGATGGGCTGCCGCACAGGGTTTTACCTGCTTGTCAGAGACAGCGTATCCCATGACCGCGCTGTCCGTCTGGTAAACGACAGCTTAGAGTATATCGCGGACTTTGAGGGCGAAATCCCCGGAAGCAAACGCGCGGAGTGCGGAAACTACGCCGAGCATGATTTGGACGCCGCAAAGCAAACGGCGAGAGACATGCTCTCTGTTCTGAATAATTGGAATGAAAAAGAATTAAGTTATAAGGAGTAATCAACATGGCAAATTATAAAAATATAGAATCCGCTTTGATTCACGGCGGAATATCAACAGATGAATTCACCGGAGCGGTCAATGTTCCGATCTATCAGACCTCGACCTATCAGCAGACCGGTTTGGGTGAGGAGCCAAAGTGGGAGTATTCGCGCACGGGAAATCCGACCCGCGCCGCATTGGAAGCGTTGATCGCGGAGCTTGAGGGCGGCAAGGCAGGCTTTGCTTTCGGCTCGGGCATGGCGGCGATCACGGCGGTACTCAGCTTGTTTGAATCGGGCGATAAGGTTCTGATTTCGAGCAACGTCTACGGCGGCACCTTCCGCGTACTCGACAAGGTGTTCAATCATTTCAATATCGGCTATTCGATTGAGGACACCACCGATTTAGCCGCACTGGAGAGCAAAATCACCTCCGATGTCAAGGCGATCCTCGTTGAAAGTCCTGCGAATCCTCTGCTTACGATCACAGACATTGCGGCGGTTGCTGCTCTCGCAAAAAAGCACGGGCTCCTCTCGATCGTCGACAATACTTTTATGACTCCCTACCTCCAAAGACCGATAGAGCTGGGCGTTGATATCGTCGTACACAGCGCGACAAAATACCTCGGAGGTCACAGCGACGTAGTTTCGGGCTTGGTTGTCGTCAATGATGACGGGCTTGCCAAAAGACTTGCCTTTATCCAGAATTCAACAGGCGGCGTGCTCGGCCCCTTTGACAGCTTTTTGCTGATCAGAGGGATCAAGACCCTCGGCGTGCGCCTTGACCGTCACGTTGCAAACGCCGAAAAAGCCGCGGAATATCTGCAAAACCATAAGGCGGTAAAAAAGGTTTACTACCCCGGACTGCCAGACGCTCAGGGCTATGAAATCAACAAGCGTCAGGCGAAAAACGGCGGCGCGATGATTTCCTTTGAGCTTTACGAAAACTACAATATCAAAAAATTCTTCAAGGCGTTAAAGCTTGTTGCGCTTGCCGAAAGTCTCGGCGGCGTGGAGAGCCTTGTATGCCATCCGGCAAGCATGACGCACGCCTCCATTCCTTACGAGGTTCGTCAGAAGGTCGGCATTACCGACGGCTTGATCAGACTATCTATCGGCATTGAAAGCATCGACGATATTTTAGCCGATCTGGAACAGGCTATTGCGGAAAGTGAGGAATAAATATGGCTCTTTATAACGACATGCAACAGCTGATCGGCAACACGCCGCTCGTAAAGCTGAATCACATTGATTTGCCCGAAGGATCGAATCTTTATGCGAAATTAGAATTATACAATCCTTCCGGCAGTGTGAAGGACAGAATCGGAAAATATATGATAGAGGACGCGGAAAAACGCGGCGTCCTCAAAAAGGGCGGTACGATCGTAGAGGCAACGGCAGGCAATACCGGTCTAGGGATCGCTTTTGCCGCGCTGAACAAGGGTTATAAAATCATCTTTGTCGTTCCGACTAAATTCTCAGAGGAAAAGCAAACGCTCCTGCGCGCACTCGGCGCGGAGATCATCAACACGCCCCGTGAGGGCGGTATGCTCGGCGCGTGGGACAAGGCGGAGGAAATCCGCCGCTCCATTCCGGGCGCGGTGACGCTTGAGCAGTTCAAAAATCAGGCGAATCCGCAGGCGCATTATGAAACGACAGGAAAAGAAATATATGACGACTTGGGCGGTCAGATCGATTATCTCGTTGCTGGCGCAGGCAGCGGCGGAACCTATTCGGGCGTTGTTAAATATCTGAAAGAGCAAAATGAAAATATCACCGGAGTTCTTGCCGATCCCGTCGGCTCCACGATGGGCGGCGGAGAGCACGGCGATTACAACATTGAGGGCATCGGCAACGACTTTATCGCCGACACCATGGATATGTCGCTTGTCGATAAGGTTGTCAAGATGACCGACGACGAGGCGTTTGTCGGTGCGCGTGAGCTTGCCTCGAAGGAGGGAATCTTCGCCGGTTCTTCCTCAGGCGCGGCTCTGGCGGCGGCAAAAAAGCTGATCAACAGCGGCGCAAGGGGTAATATCGTCATCATTCTTCCCGACCGCGGCGACCGTTATTTCACCAAACATCTTTATGAATAGGCGGCTAAAAAATGAGGATCATTGATTTTCACGCGCACATCTATCCCGATAAAATCGCGGAAAAGGCGACGAATGCCACTGGCGATTTCTACGGCATTACACCTGCCTGCATAGGAACAAGTGAAGCCTTACTCAGAGAAGGCAATAGGGCGGGCATTGACGGATTTGTCCTTCTGCCCGTCGCAACCAGACCCGAGCAGGCGCGGCATATCAACACCTTTATCCGTGACGAGGTGAACGCTCATGCCGAATTTCACGGCTTCGGAACGCTTCACCCCGACTGCGCGGAAAAGCCGGAGGAAGCGGAATACATCCTGCAATCAGGTCTTTTGGGCGTAAAGCTGCACCCCGATACACAGGGCTTTAATACCGATGATAAAAGGCTGTTCGAGGTGTACGACTATTTGCAGGGCAGAGGAACGCTGATCGTTCATTGCGGCGACAAGAGGTTTGATTATTCGCACCCGCGCCGCCTGAAAAATGTGATCGACAATTTTCCGAAGCTCCGCGTCATTGCCGCGCACCTCGGCGGATGGTCCCTGTTTGACGAGGCGTTCGCGCTGCTGAAAAACAGCGATTGCTTCTTCGATATTTCAAGCTGTACGATGTTTTTGCCGCCGGAAAAGGTCGCGAAATACATTCGCGGCTACGGAGCCGACAGGGTTTTGTTCGGCACTGATTTCCCTTTGTGGAGCCCGGAATCAGAGGTAAAAGCCTTTCAAAAGCTTCCTCTGAAATCAACGGAATTTGAGAAGATCGCGTACAAAAACGCGTTAAGGGTTATAGGATGAATCTATTACCAACTATACCTATAGGATATTAGACAAATAGCAAAACTAATGATATAATAGGCTCACTGAAACGAAAGGAGAAAACGCAATGACTACCTACGCAACAATGTGTATGAATAGCTTTATGTGTAAAATGCAGAAGGCGGTTTTCTGCGTTAAGGCATGCTGCGCGTTCCGAATGTGAAGGGCATTTCTGCGTTTCACCAAGGAAGCCGTCAGCGACTTCCGTTTTTTTATGCCTGAAAACAAAAGAAAAGGGAGTAATCAAATGAAAAAATTATTGATAGTCTGTATCATCGCGCTTGTCGCGGTGTTCAGTATAACGGGCTGCGCGACAAGCGCGTCAAACGAAAGCAGTCACAGCGAAACCGCAACGCAGGATTGCTGTAAGGACAAGGAAGCAACCTCATCCGATATTCCCGACTGCTGCAAAGACAAAGAGCAAACGGACAACAATTCATCCGAAATATCAGATGTTCCCGACTGCTGTTCGGGAGAATAAACAGATCACAATATTTGACACACAGAAAGGAAATCAATATGAAAACAAAAATCATCGCGGCTCTTCTTGCCGCCGTACTTTCGGCAGCCGCATTCACCGGCTGTAATACATCATCAGACAGTTCATCCACCCCTGAAACCTCCGCTGGCACCGCTTCAAGCGGTGAAGCAAAGCCGGAAAAGACGACCTTCAATCTCGGACACCTCAATTCCACCGCTCATCTGCTCGGATTTGTGGCAAAGGAGGAAGGTTATTTTGAGGAAGAAGGACTTGACGTAACGCTTACACTGTTTTCTTCCGCGGCAGAGCTTTCAAGCGGATTGGAAAACGATAAGCTTGACGTTGCCTTCATCGGCTCCGTTCCTACGCTCACCTTCCAGAGTCAGGGTCACGACCTTACGATTTTCGGCGGTGAGATGACAAACGGTCACGGTTATGTGATCAAGCCCGAATTTGTCGAGGGCAAGACCGACTGGGATGTTTCGATACTCAAGGGCAGAAACGTAGCCTCCGTTAAGAACTCCGTTCAGGACGCAGAGCTGCAAATCCTTTTGAAGGACAAAGGCATTGAGATCGGCGAGGGCAGCGATAAGGTGAACATCGTCTACTTTGACAGCCAGAAGGACGCTTATAACGCGCTCCAAAACGATTCCATCGACGCGGCTTCGGCATATTCGCCCTACACCTCGCTTGCAGAGAGCCAAGGCTACAAGATCGTTTACCGCTGCTCCGAGGAAAAGCTCCTCGAAAACCAGCCTTGCTGCCGTCAGGTTGCCGCAACAGAGGCACTTGCAAAATATCCCAATTCCTACAACGCTTTTGAGCGCGCGCTGATCAAGGCGTATAAGTTCACGCAGGAAAACAAGGAAGGCACGGTTAAGGACGTCAAGAAATACATCGACATCGAGGAAGATTTGATCAACACAGAGGTTTACGGCGGCTACGGCACATCGGTTCCCGACCCCGACAAGCAGGGCACGATAACGCTGAAAAACTCCATCGTAGAGCTTGGCTATACGGAGGATTACGATATTGAGAAGCTCTATAACACCGATATCTACAAGAACGCTCTCGCGAGTCTGATCAAAGAGAACCCCGATGATAAGGTCTACGCCGAGCTTCAAACTCACTTTGATAAATATGAATAAACCATAATAAAAACAGACTGAGATGATTGTATATGAGCAAGATAGAAATTCGCAATTTAACGGTTGACTACACCGAAAAGAAGAACCGTTTTACCGCATTGAAGGACGTCAGCTTTTCCATTGAGGACGGCGAGTTTGTCAGCGTAATCGGCTCGAGCGGCTGCGGCAAAAGCACGCTGCTAAGCATTTTGGAAGGTATCAATACGCCGACAGCCGGAGAGATTCTGATCAACGGCGAGCCGATTCACGGTACCGGTACCGACAGAGGCGTTGTGTTTCAGCACTATTCACTCTTTCCGTGGATGACCGCCAGAAAGAACGTCGCTTTCGGAATCAAGCAGGTCAACAAAGAGGCAAGCAGAACCGAACGCCTGAAAATCGCCGACGAGTTTTTGGAAAAGGTTGGATTGGAAAGCTTTAAAAACAAATATCCCTCGCAGCTTTCGGGTGGAATGCAGCAGCGCGTCGCGATCGCCAGAGCCTTGGCGATGGACACCGACATTCTCCTGATGGACGAACCGTTCGGTGCGATCGACGCGAAAAACCGCACTATTTTACAGGAGCTTCTGCTTGAGCTGTGGGAGGGCGACGGAACAAGCGCAAGAAAAACCGTTGTGTTTGTCACGCATGATATCGACGAGGCGATTTTACTCTCGGACAAAATCGTGATGATGACCGCGAATCCCGGTCAGGTTTACCGAGAGATCGAAGTTCCCTTTGACCGTCCGCGCAACCGCGCCGAGCTTGTTCAGACAAAGGAATACAATCAGTTCAGAAATAAGCTGCTGGCGATGTTCTACAGCGACATTGTCAGCAAGATCGGCGGAGACGAGGTGGTGCTGTAATGACAATCAAAAAGAGATATTTCAGAGTCGTTCACGCGCTGTTTATCGTGCTTCTGCTGATCCAGCTCCTGCCCGATAAACTCAAAGGCGAAACCTACGCACAGTACGTGATATGGTTTGTTGTCGGCGTTGAAGCGCTGACGCTGCTCGTATCCTCATTTATCAAAAAGCCCGTCGGCTTGAATCTGTTTACGGATATCGTCAGCTTTATCTACGGCTTGCTGATCGCGTGGACGCTGGCTACCGCCAAGTTCAATCTGTTAAAGCCTGCGCTGTTCCCACCGCCCGGAAAGGTCTTTTGGAGAATGATCGGCGATTACGAAACCATCATCACCAATATTTTCAGCTCTGTCGGCATCATTTTGCGGGGCTATCTGTTGGCGCTGGTCATAGCGATACCGCTCGGACTGTTTCTCGGATGGAGCGCGAGACTCGGCAGCGCGGCAACCTACATTTCAAAATTTCTCGGCGCTATCCCGCCGATCGTCTATATCCCTTACGGTATCGCTCTGCTGCCGACCTTCCGCTCGGTCTCGGTGTTCGTTATCTTTTTAGCGACCTTCTGGCCTGTGCTCGCAGGCACGATGAGCGGCGTTATGAATGTAGACAAAAAGACGATCGACTCCGCAAAGGTATTAAATGTCGGAAAATTCACAATGCTGTTTTCCGTCATTCTCCCGGCATCGCTGCAGCAAATCTTTATCGGCTGCAATCAGGGACTCACCGTGTCGTTCGTACTGTTGACCTCGGCTGAGATGATCGGCGCGCAGAGCGGCTTGGGATATTACATCAAAAACTACTCCGATTTCGGAGACTACACCAGAACGCTTGTCGGACTGATCGTGATCGGCATAGTAATCGTCGCAATCTCATTTGCGTTCAATAAGATACAAAAATACCTGCTTCGCTGGAAGCACTGAAAGGAGGGAACACAGTGACGGAAATATTATGGCACGGCAGAGGAGGACAGGGAGCCTTCACAGCTGCGAGACTTCTCGGAGACGCTTATTCACTGAAGGACAACGCCTACGCGCTGGCGTTCCCTTCCTTCGGTCCGGAGCGCAGAGGCGCGCCCATTCGCGCGTTTACAAAGCTCGATACAAAGCCGATCGGCAACCGCAGCGAAACCACAAGATCCAACTACAGTATTTTTCTTGACGATACGCTTTTCAGCGAAAAATCCTTTCGCGAGCTAAAGCAGAACGGAATCATACTTTTAAATACAAAGAAGCATTTCGACGATCCGCGTGTGATCACGCTCGACGGCGACGGCATTGCGGCGCGGATCCTCGGCTTGCCCATTACAAATACGATTCTTTTAGGCGCGTTCGCGGCAGTTTCGGGAGAAATTTCTCTTGAAGAAATAAACGAAGCGATCCGGCAGACCATGCCGCGCCGCCTTCACGAAAAGAATATAGCCGCCGTCAAAGCGGCTTATGAGGAGGTTGTCGCATGAAGCCTTTTCTAAGGGATTTTATCCCGACCTCTTACGAGGATATCCCCGACGCGACCGCTTTTGAAGCGGGATATCTCGTCACTAAAAACGCGGGCTGGCGCAATATCCGTCCCGTTATTGACAATACAAAATGCGTCGGCTGTCTGAATTGCTATCTTTACTGTCCCGACGGCGTGATTTTCCGCGAGGGCAGTAAGATCAATATAGATTACGACTTTTGCAAGGGCTGCGGCATTTGCTCAAAAATCTGCAAGCCCGGGGCGATAAAAATGGAGGCGGAAAAGTAATGGCTAAGAAGTTTTTATCGGGCAACGAGGCGTTTGCATACGGCGTCCGCCTTGCGCGTCCGCAGGTGATTTCCGCTTATCCGATAACGCCGCAGACGATCGTTGTTGAAAAGCTCTCAGAATTTGTAGAGGACGGCAGCCTGAACGCGGAGTTCATTCATGTGGAATCCGAGCATTCCGCGCTGTCCTGTGCGATAGGCGCTTCCTCTGTAGGCGCGAGGGCGTTCACCGCGACCTCGTCTCAGGGCTTGCTCTATATGGCTGAGTGTTTGCCCTACGCGGCAGGCGGCAGGTTCCCGATCGTTATGATGAACGCCAACCGTTCAACAGCGCTTCCGTGGAACATCTACGGCGATCAGCGCGATTCACTCTCTCAGCTCGACAGCGGCTGGATCCAGGCATATGCCGGCAACGCGCAGGAGGCGCTTGATCTGGCTTTGATGAGCTTTTACATTGCCGAGCACAGCGAGGTCAGCACGCCGTTTATGGCGAATCTCGACGGCTTTGTGCTCACCCATACCTATGAGGTTGTCGACGTTCCCACGCAGGAACAGGCGGACGCTTTTCTTCCGGGATACGAAACCGAAAACAAGCTTGACCTGCAAAATCCGCGCAACCTCGCGTTTTCGGCAGGACCCGACACTAACACGTTTTTTAAGTACAAGGAGCACCTCGGTATTCTGAACGCTTCCGAAATCATTGATAAAGCCGAAGAGCGTTTTGCGGAGATTTTCGGCAGGCGTTACAGCGGACTGACGGAAAGCTATCAAACCGAGGACGCGGAATATATTCTGATTACCCTCGGCAGTATTTCGGGACTTGTCCGCGAGGCAGTGGATAAGCTCAGGGCAGAGGGAAAAAGCGCGGGACTGCTTAGATTGCGCTATCTCCGTCCGTTCCCGAATGAGGAAATCGCAAACGCCGTCAAAAACGCAAAGGCATTGGCGGTACTTGAAAAGGATATCTCTTTCGGCAACGAGGGTACGGTTTATACAAACGTAAATTCCGCACTGCAAAAGGCAGGAATAGAGCTTCCGACCTCAAATTATATCGGCGGTCTCGGCGGAAAGAATATTTCCTTTGAAGAAATAATCAACATCTTTGACGAGCTTGAAAAACAGCGGTCAACGGTAAAATTCTTAGGGATCGGCGGTGAAGCAAATGGCGATTAACGCAAAAACGCTCAGTGAAACAGAGCTGTTCTACGGTCACAAGGCGTGCGCCGGCTGCGGAGGCAGTCTCGCGGTGCGGATCGCTCTCAAGGTTTTGGGAGAAAACGCCGTTGCCGTCCTTCCGGCAGGATGTATGTCGGCTGTAGGCTTCAACTTTCCGCAGCTTTGCTTCGGCAACAACGCCATCATCTCGACCTTCGCGGGCACAGCATCCATGCTGACCGGCGTTGAAGCGGGACTTCGCGCGCAGGGCATTGCCGACTTTCACGCGGTAGGCTTTGCTGGCGACGGTGGCACGGCTGATATCGGCTTGCAGGCGTTGTCGGGAGCGATCGACCGAAACGACGATATTCTATATATCTGCTACGACAACGAGGCGTATATGAATACCGGCATTCAGAAAAGCTCGCTGACGCCATTCGGCGCGAGGACGACCACCACTCCGGCAGGCAAAAATATACGCGGCAATCTCAGACCTAAGAAAAATTTATTTGAGATCGTCGCCGCACACGGAATCCCTTACGCCGCCACCGCAAGCGTAGGCTATCTCAACGATTTTATGCGCAAGGTGGAAAAAGCTAAGCAAATAAAAGGTACAAAGTACATTCACATTCTCGCGCCCTGTCCCACAGGCTGGGGCGTAAAAACGGATGAAACCGTTGAAATCGCCAAGGAGGTCGTTGACTGCGGTCTTTGGTACCTCGCTGAATACGAAAACGGCGATTTTACGCTGAATCACCGCCCGAAAGAGTTTTCGGACGTTTCGGCTTATCTCAGACGTCAGAGCCGGTTTAAGCATCTGACCGACGAGGACATAGAAATCATCACACGCTCCCGCGATAAAAAATGGGAGTTTATCAATCAAAATTTTAAGTGATTTTAAGGAGTAAAAAGCAATGAGCAGAGATATAAATAATAAATTCTGGGACGAGGAGCTTGAGACCCTGCCTCGTGAAGAGCTTGAAAAAAGACAGCTCGAAGACTTGAAGGAGATCGTAAAATTCGCCTATGAAAACGCGCCCTATTACAAGCGCAGCTTTGACGAGGCAGGCGTAAAGCCCGAGGATATCAAAACCCTCAAGGATATTCAGAAGTTCCCCTTCATCAATAAGAAAACCCAGCGCGACACGCAGGGCGTAGGCTCCTTCTTGGGTGAGCTTGCGGCTGTTCCCGAGGAGGACGTGGTATTTATTTCCACCTCGTCCGGTTCGACCGGCGTTCCCACCATGAGCCCGTTCACCAAAAAGGACTTCGACGAGTTTCAGGACACAGAAAGCCGCTGGTTCTGGCAGATCGGTATGCGCCCGAACGACCGCTACGTTCACGCGCTCAACTTCTCGCTCTATGTAGGCGGTCCCGACGTTATCGGCGCGCAAAATCTCGGCGCGCTCTGCATCTGGGGCGGTACGCTCCCGAGCGAGCGCCTGCTGTTCGTATTGAAAACCTATCAGCCGACCGTCATTTGGACTTCGCCGTCCTATGCATGGCAGCTCGGTGAAAAAGCCCTGAAGAGCGGCATTGACCCCAAGAAAGACTTGAATATCAAGAAAATCATCGTCGCCGGCGAGCTCGGCGGATCGATCGACGCCACCAGAAAGGCAATCGAGGACATCTGGGGCGCGGAGGTATACGACTTCTACGGACTGTCTGACATTTTCGGAGCCTGCGCCGCAATGTGCGAGGCGAAGGACGGACTTCACATCGCAGAGAACCATATTCTCGTTGAAACAATCGACATTCATACAGGCGAGATTTTGGAGCCCGGCCAGGTCGGCGAGCTTGTATTTACGACCCTCAGGAAGCACGCGCGTCCGCTGATCCGTTTCCGCACAGGCGACATCGGACGTATCGACAATACAAAGTGCTCCTGCGGCAGAACGCACGGCAGGATCCATATTTTAGGCAGAAAGGACGATATGTTTATCGTCTCGGCAGTCAACGTATTCCCGAGCGATATCGAGGCGGTCATCCGCGAGCAGGACGGCATTACGGGCGAATATCTTATCAGGATTTTTGAGAGAGATTTCACTAATAAGTACGCCGTTGAAATCGAGAAGAACAGCGATAATCCCAAGACCGACGAGGAGGTTGCCGCCGAGGTTACCGCAGCGCTGAAAGCGCGTATCGGCGTTAAGCCCGCGAGAGTCGTCGTACATCCCGACGGCGGACTCGACACCCGCTCCGAGCATAAATCAAAGC
>CAMHHL010000053.1 GCA_946184925.1 uncultured Clostridia bacterium
GTGAAAGGATATTTTATTATAAGGAGGTTATTTTATGAAAAGGTTTATTTCAGTTTTTATTTCAATGTTGGTTTTCATATCGATTTTTACAGCTATTACCACCTATGCAGAGGTTAAAACACACCGCAAGGATGGATATGTATATACATACAAAAACGATGGCGTTCAAATACTGCATTATTTTGGTAAAGCTTCTAACGTTACAGTTCCCTCTGAAATTGATGGAAAAAAAGTTGTGAAGCTTGGTGTTGATTACAATGATGAGTATAAAGATGAGATTGACGCTTTGGACGAAGCAGGATTTAGCGGTAATAAGTATGTCAAAACGGTTACTGTACCGAGCGGAATAAAAAGCTTTGGAAGTGGAGTGTTCAGTGAATGTAAGAATCTTAAAAAAGTTGTATTTAAAAACGGAATATCACAAATTACAAGATCAATGTTTAGCGGTTGTGTTAGTTTAGAGACTATTTCAATTCCTGAAACGGTTACCAATATCGGCGCAGAGGCTTTTGCTGAGTGTAAAAAACTAAAGGAAGTCAAGATTCCTTCAAGCGTGACTTCAATAGAAGATGGGGCGTTTTTTAAATCGGGTTTAACAAAGTTTCACATTAGTAAAAATCTTAAGAATATATCATGGAATGTTAATTTGGGCGAAACCTTTTATGGAACTAATCTCAAAAAGATTACCGTTAGTAAAAGCAACAAAAAATATAGTGTAAAAAGTGGCGTGCTTTATAATAAGAAGAAATCTGTTTTAATCTACTATCCTTATAAAAAAAGTTCCAAAACTTTTACAATCCCGAATACTGTTGAAAAGATCTCACGTGGAGCTTTTTGGGGAAATAGATATCTAAAAAAAGTTGTTATTTCCAAAGATGTTATTACAATCAGTGATAACAGTTTTAGGGGGTGCAGGAAACTCGCAAAAGTTACATTTATGAATAAAAAGAGATTAAAAATTAAATATTCTGCGTTTTTGGATTGCAAAGCTTTAAAAAACGTGAATATTCCACAAAAGATTGTAAAACTCGAAAAACAGTCGTTAGGCTATTATATTACCAATTCTACAGATTTCAAAGTAGGAAAAATTAAGGGCTTTACAATAAAAGGCTACAAAGGTACCGCCGCTGAAAAGTACGCCAAGGTTTGCGGATTTAAATTTGTAGCTGTGCAGTAAAAGAAGCGATTGAAAGGGATAATAAAAAATAGATTTTGGGGTTGATTTTTTATACTAAAAATTATCGTCAATCTAACTTTACCCAATAACCAGACCAAATAAGTTTTTGTATTAATATTGCTAAAAATGTATAATATGGTATAATAATATAGAGGAATGATTGTATTCCTCATTCGTACAGAATGCTTATTGATGAAACCGGTGCTAAAAAGCTTTAAAAAATCTACACATTGGCTTAAGGAGTTGCGAAATATGATATTGAACGTTGAATCCGAAAACAAAACTTATACCATCAAAATCAGCGGAAGAATTGACACGCTTACAGCCCCGGTGCTGCAAAGTGAGTTTGAAAAGATTGAGGCTGACGCCGACAAAGTTATCTTCGATATGACTGAGGCTGAATATATTTCGTCCGCAGGAATGAGAGTTATAGTTGCCGTTCACCGTGCAATGGCTCCGAAGGACGGACTTGTGCTCAGACATCTCACCAAAAACGTCAGAACTATAATTAACCTTACAGGCTTTAGTAAGGTGTTGAATATTGAGGAATAAGCTATGAAAAAATATCCTCTTTCAAAAACCGAATACGGTATATATATTGAACAGATAACGAGAAATGACACTGCGTACAATATTCCTGTTTTGATAAGCCTGCCCCGTAACACGGACAAGCAAAGGCTTGAAAACGCGATAAATTCCGCGGTTAAAAACCACCCTGCTTTGCTTTCGTCCTTTGATGTTGACGAATCCGGCGAAGTGTATAAATACCGCCGCTTTGACACGGCACAGATAGAGCTTGTTGATACGGATAACCTGAATCCTTATGATTTTGTTATGCCGTTTGATTTGACGCGAGACTGTCTGTGCCGTGCTTTTATTATTTCCGCAAAGACAGGGGAGTTTTTGCTTTTTGACGTTCACCATATTGTATTTGACGGAACGTCTATAGATATCTTTTTTAACGACATCAGCAGGGCGTATGCGGGCGCGGAGCTGTCTCCCGAGAGCTTTTCCGCGGATGACTTTGCGGCAGAGGAGAAAGAACTGCTCAAATCCGACGAGTATAAAAGAGCCCGAGAGTATTACCGGAATACTTTTGAGGGCGTTGATATTGATACGTCGTTTTTTACCGACAAAAACGAGAGAAAACCGGGGTGTAAGGAGCTTGTTTATGCGTTCGAGACGGTGGACTCAAACGCGCTCAAAATGCTTGCGAAAGCCTGCAATGTAAGGCTCAGCACTGTCTTTAACGCGGCGTTCTCGTTTTTGCTGTCAAAATACGCCGACAGTCCTCAGGTGCTGTATTCCACCGTTCATCACGGCAGAGATGAACGACTGAAAAATACCGTCGGTATGTTTGTAAAAACCTATCCGGTCTGCGCTGACTTGACCGACGACCTGAGCATTGCGGATTTTCTTGCAAAGCTCGACCGGCAGATTGGACTTAACCGTGAAAATGACCTTTATTCATACGCGGATTTTTGCGCCGATTTCAGGGTAAACCCGACGGTGCTGTTCGCGTATCAGGGCGACTTTGTTTATACGCTTATTATCGGCGGCGAGGAGTGCACTGCTGAGCTCCTGCCGATGAAAGCTCCCAAAAGCGGATTTGAGCTGACCGTCAGGCGTGAGTATGGCAGATTCAAAGCTTATGCCGAATATGACCCGAGCCTTTATAATGACGAAATCATAAAAACTATGCTCGAAAGCTTTGAAAAGATTCTGTTTGATATTCTGAGCGCGGAAAAGCTGTCTGACATTGATATGCTCACCGAATCGCAGCTTGAGGCTCTCGACAGCTTCAACAGGCGCGGGGCTGAATATGAACAGACCGATATCATCACTCTGTTCCGCCGTCAGGTTCGTAAATCACCCGACAATACGGCGGTGGTTTATCTTGATAAGCAATATTCCTATCGGGAGCTCGACAGAATTTCGGAGAATATTGCCGGTTATTTAAGAAGTCGGGGAATAGGCAGGGAGGATGTTGTCTCGGTGCTCATTCCCAGATGTGAGTATATGGCGATTGCGTCGCTGGGCGTACTCAAGGCGGGAGCGGCTTATCAGCCTCTTGATCCGAGCTACCCGGTTGAACGGCTTGAATTTATGATCAAGGACGCCGACGCAAAGCTGGTTATAGCCGACAGAAAGCTTATGGACAGACTGCCCGGTTATGACGGCGCCGTGCTCTGTACTGATGAGATTGAAAGACTTCCGGAAGCTGAAAAAATTGCGGATAACCCCAAGCCCGAGGACCTTTTTATAATGCTGTACACCTCCGGCTCTACGGGTGTGCCCAAGGGCGTTATGCTGGAGCATCACAATCTTTGCTGTTTTTGTGAATGGTACAGAAATTTCTACAGCCTCGGCGAAAACAGCCGCGTTGCCGCCTACGCCAGCTATGGCTTTGACGCTGATATGATGGATTTGTATCCTGCTCTCACGAGCGGTTCAACCGTACATATAATCGCCGAGGAAATCAGGCTTGACCTGCTCGCGATTAAGGACTATTTCGAAAAGAATGAAATCACACATAGCTTTATGACCACTCAGGTCGGCAGACAATACGCCGACCTCTTCCCGGACGCGCGGTATCCGCGTTATCTTTCGACAGGCGGCGAGAAGCTCGTCCCGGTTAAACCGCCGACAGGCTATAGCTTTTATAACTGTTACGGCCCCACAGAATGTACTGTTTTTACGAATATTTATAAGTTGGACAGAATGTACGAGCGCGTTCCGATTGGAAAGCCCTTGAATAATATTAAGCAGTATGTTGTCGATAAAAACGGAAAAAGACTGCCAATAGGCGTCCCCGGCGAGCTGATTGTCGCAGGTCATCAGGTCGGCAGGGGATACCTCAACCGTCCTGAGCAGAAGGCTTTTATTTCAAATCCGTTCTGTAACGAACCGGGCTATGAAAAGGCTTATCGCACAGGCGATATTGTTCGTATGCTCCCGGGCGGAGTGATAGACTTTGTAGGCAGAAATGACGGTCAGGTTAAAATCAGGGGCTTCCGAATTGAGCTTTCCGAGGTTGAGGAGATAATCCGCCGTTTTGACGGGATAAAGGACGCTACGGTTCAGGCGTTTGACGAAGCCGGCGGCGGAAAGTTCATCGCGGCATATGTTGTGTCCGATGAAAAGATTGATATAGAGGCTATGAACTCGTTTATAAGGGATAATAAGCCTCCGTATATGGTTCCTGCGGTAACAATGCAGATTGACAGCATTCCGCTTAATCAGAACCAAAAGGTAAACAAGCGCGCGCTTCCTGCCCCAATAAAGCGGCAGGACGATATTACAGCGCCGTCAAACGAAGTTCAGAAAAGGATTTTTGATTGTGTAGCCGAGGCGATCGGTTCTGATAATTTCGGCGTAACTACCGACATTTTTGACGCGGGACTGACTTCAATCGGAGCGATCAAACTCAACGTGCTGTTGTCGGGTGAGTTTAATGTTCCCGTCGCAATACAGGATTTGCGCAGGCATAGTACCGTTACGGAGCTTGAAAAATTCCTGAAAGAAGCCGACAGTGCAGAAGTCTATGACCTTCAGCCCGACTATCCCATCACTCAAACTCAGAACGGCATCTTTGTTGCGTGCGTCGCAAGCCCGGACACCACAATGTATAATATTCCGTTCCTGATTTCACTGACTGACGGTATAGATATCAAGCGGCTTGAAAACGCGGTTAACGAAGCACTTTCCGCACACCCTTATCTCAGCACAACCCTCTTTATGAACGAGAAGGGAGATATAAGGGCTAAGCGCAACGACGATACCCCGGTGAAGGTTAGCGTTGAGAGCTGCGGCAATCTTCCGCCGCGTGAAAAGCTTGTTCGTCCTTATAAACTAATCGGCGACAGGCTTTGCCGTGCTGTAATTTATCAAACCGATTCGGGGAACTATCTTTTCCTCGATTTTCATCACATTGTTTTCGACGGAGCCAGCTCTGCTGTTCTGCTCGGTGATATAGCCGGCGCCTATGACGGAGAAACGCCCGAGAAGGAAAAATTTACAGGCTTTGAGGCGGCTCTTGAAGAGGAGAAGAATCGCAAATCCGAGCTTTATACTAAAGCGAAGGAGTATTACGATTCGGTGTTCCGTGGGTGCGATTCCGAATGCCTGCCCAAGCCTGATAAAAACGATGATACCGAGAGCTCAGGATTCCTGACAAAACAAACCGAGACTCCGATCGAGCCGTTTAAAAAATGGTGTGAGGATAACGGCGTTACTCTGAACGCGTTCTTTAACGCGGCGTTCGGTTTCGTTGTCAGCCGTTATAACTTTTCGGACGAGGCTGTTTTCACCACAATTTATAACGGACGAAGTCGTTCGGAGACCTTCCGCAGCGCCGGAATGTTCGTAAAAACTCTTCCCGTTTACTGCGCGGTAGACGGAAAAATAAATGTAAAGGAATATGTGCGAAATGTCGGCGCTCAGCTTGTGTCAAGTATGGAGAATGATATTTATTCCTTCTCCGAAATCGCCGCCGGGTATGACATTTCTCCCGATATTTCAATTGCTTATCAGGACGAGCTGACGGAAAGCGTCACCATCGGCGGCGAAGTCTGCGGCGTAGAAATGCTCACCTTGGATACAGCCAAATTCCCGCTGTCGGTTGATGTGTTTATAAGCGGCGGAAAGCTCAGATTCCTTGCCGAATATCGAGCCGATATGTTCAGCGAAGCGCTGATAAGCGGCTTTGTTGACGCGCTTGAAAAGACTGCCTCGGAGTTTATAAGCAGCGACAGGCTGAGCGAAGTTTCCATGCTGACAGATTCGCAGAGGGCGTTTGTGTCTGAGCTCAACCGAACCGACTGCCCTGTTGAAATGCTCAGCGTCAACAAGCTTTTTGAAAACCGCGTCGAATTAAGCCCCGACAGAAAGGCTGTCATCGCCGAGGGAGTTGAGCTTACATATAAGGAGCTCAACGAAAGAGCGAACAAAATCGCTCACTCCCTGCTCGACAGAGGGCTTGCTGTCGGCGAGATTGTCGGTATGCTTATGCCGAGGACTGTAGACGCCATCGCGGTTGAATACGGTATTATGAAAGCAGGCGGAGCGTTCCTGCCGATGCTTCCGTCCTATCCGGACGACAGAATTGATTACTGCCTCACCGATTCAAAGAGCAGGTATGTGCTCACAACGGAATCAATTAAAGCCGAAAAGGCGGATTTGTTTAAAGGGAAAGCCTATGCGGCGCTGAGCGTTGAGGAGCTTTATAAATCCGAAAACAGCTCGAATCCCAATCTTGAAATCCCTGCGGATTCGCTTGCGTATTGTATCTACACCTCGGGCTCTACGGGAACCCCAAAGGGCGTTATGATTGAGCACGGCAACCTCTGCAACTTTGTCAACGCCAATCCGCTGAACCACGAGACCGTAAACTTTGTTTCATACGGTTCCACAGCTTTGTCCGTAGCGGCGTTTTCGTTCGATTTTTCACTGATGGAAATCCATATCACGCTCTGTAACGGGATGACGCTATGCATAGCCGGCGATGACGAAATTCACAATCCGCTGATGCTCGCCGAGATGATAAAAAAGTATAATGTGGATGTTATCTCCGGAACGCCGTCGTTTATCGCCAACGTTCTCGACGTCCCGAAGGCTGCCGGTGCGCTTGCCGGCGTAAAAATGTATGACCTCGGAGCAGAGGCGTTCCCGCCGTCGTTATATTCAAAGCTCAGAAAGTACAGTCCCGAAGCCGTTATAGTAAACGGATACGGCCCGACCGAGACGACAATAAGCTGCATATCCAAGGTTGTCGAAAGCCCGGAGCACATTACCATAGGCAAGCCCGCGGCGAATGTGAAGGCATATATTCTTGACAAATGCGGAAACCTGCTTCCGAGCTGTGCCAAAGGTGAGCTGATTATCGGCGGACTCGGAGTAGGCAGGGGTTATGTTAATCTCCCGGAAAAAACCGCTCAGTCGTTTATTACCGTTGACGGCTGCCGCGCCTATCGCACCGGTGATATAGCGCGTATTGATACAAGCGGAGAGCTGGAGTTTTTCGGACGGCTTGACAATCAGGTCAAGCTCAGGGGACTTCGCGTTGAGCTTGATGAAATTATCAATGTTATGGGAACATACAGCGGCGTAAAACACGCAATCGTAATAGTAAGGGGAGAGGGTGAGCAGCAATACCTCTGCGCTTATTACACAACTGACGGCACCGTTGTGGAGAAGGACGCGCTTGTCGGGCATATGAAGAAGTCGCTCGCACATTATATGATTCCCTCGGTGTTCGTTCGGCTCGATGAAATTCCCTTGACAAGCAACGGCAAAATTGACAAAAAGGCTTTGCCCGAGCCTGAGTTCACTCAGGAAAAGAGAACCGGCAAAAAGCCTTCTACTCCGCTCCAGAAAAAGCTCTGCGAATTCTTTGCCTACGCTCTGGGCGTGCCCGAGGTCGGCGCTGACGAAAACTTCTTTGAAATCGGCGGAACCTCACTGCTCGCGTCCAAGGTTGCGGTTAAGGCTATGGCTGAGGATTTGCCTGTCGCGTTTAAGGATATCTTCGATTATCCCACAGCGGAGTTGCTTGAGAAATATATCACCGCCTCAACAAAAGCTGAATCCGAAGCAAAAACAGAGGAATCGCCATCCGAAATGAGCTCACTGTCGCATAATGTTAACAAGTATGTTGATGAGATTTTCAGCGAGAATATCGGCGATATTCTGCTTACCGGCGCTACCGGCTTCCTCGGCGCGCACGTGCTCAGATATTTGATTGAGAACACCGCCGAGAAGATTTACTGCCTGCTGCGTTCCTCAGATGATATGGGAGCAGTCGACAGGCTCAAGAGTATTCTGATGTACTACTTTGAAACGCCCTACGAAGAGCTTTTCGGCGAGCGTATCTTTGTTGTGCAAGGAGACATTACCGACTTGGACGGGCTGATGAAGCTAAAGGAGCTTGAATTCGGCGCGGTAATCAACTGCGCCGCCTGCGTCAAGCATTTTGTCAGGGATGATACTCTCGAGCGAATCAACTGGCACGGAGTTGAAAACCTTATTGAGCTTTGTGTACAGACGAATCGCAGGCTTGTCCAGGTGTCTACTGTCAGCGTAGCAGGCACCAGTGTGAACGGAGCGTTCAGCGTCGATAAGAAAATCCGCGAGAACGAACTCAATTTCGGACAAAATCTTGACAATAAATATGTTTATACAAAATTCAAGGCTGAGGAAGCTCTGCTCAAAGCCGTGGATGAACGCGGACTTGACGGAAAAATAATCCGCGTCGGAAATCTTATGAGCCGTTACAGCGACGGTCTGTTCCAGATCAACTCGGTAACAAACGGCTTTATGCGAAGCCTGAGAGCCTATGCTATGCTCGGGAAAATATCAGTAGCCGCGCTTGATGAGATGGTTGAGTTCTCGCCGATTGATTATACGGCGGCGGCTGTTGTGACGCTCGCTTCCTCAGATAAAGCCTTCACGGTTTTCCACGCTACAAACGGTCATCGGGTTCAGATGGGCGATGTTGTCGAGGCAATGAACAGCAGGGGAATACCGGTGAAAATCGTCAGCGAGAAGGAGTTTGCCGAAGCATTCAATAACGCTCTTGCCGACGAACGACTGAGCGAGGCTGTTTCTCCTTTGATTTCATATCAGGCGTCCGACAGAAATACGGTTGAATTCTTTATTGATTATGATAACGCTTTCACTACAAAGGCGTTGTATCGTCTTGGCTTTAAGTGGCCTATTATAAACGAGGATTATCTCGGGAACGTTTTTGAGTCCCTCTCGGCGATGGCGTTCTTTGACGAGGTGTAGTGTGAAAAATCACACTGCACAAGAATTATATTGTCCGCTTTACGCCTTGTCCGCCCACGACAAGACTGTAAAGATTTCTGATTTCCATTTGTGGGCGGAAAGGCTATGACGATTAAAATGCTCAGAAACGACTATCTCATACGGCGCAAGTTCAACAGCTATATTGTCCCCGGCGTGCTGATGGTTATGGCTATGCAGCTCGGTAATATAGTGGACAGTATTCTTGTCAGCAGTTTGATTGACATAGACGGAATGACAGCCATTTCTCTGAGCCTTCCGGTGCTGTATTTTATGCAGATTATCGGCTTCGCTCTCGGTGTAGGCGGAGCGGTTACGATTTCCGTTATGCTGGGAAAGCGTCAGATTGACGAGGCTTCGGGAGTGTTTTCCGTCTGCGTTGTCGCTGATGTGGTTTTGTCGCTGATATTCACCGTTTTGGCACCCTTTGCCGCTTCTCCGCTGGCTCATATGCTGGCTCATACGCCGGTGCTTGAGAGTTTACTCGCGCCGTATATCTACATATACATGCTGTTTACTCCGCTTTTGAATCTCGCGATACTTTTTTCAAACGTTTTAACGATAGATAACTGCCCAAAGCTCGGAGCTTCGTGCTTTATTATCGCGAATATCGTGAACCTTGCGCTTGATTATGCTTTTCTTAAATATACCGATCTGGGAATGTACGGAGCCGCGCTGTCAACAATTATCGGATACGGGGTCGGCTGTCTCGTAGTTATTCCGTATGCGCTCTCAAAAAAGCGTATGCTCATGTTTAATCTCAGGCAGGGAATGCGAAACGTTAAAATGCTTTGGAAGGTTATAAAGGCAGGCGCGTCACAGATTTCCTATCTTCTTATGCTCATCCTGCAATATTTCGTGCTGAATACCTTTATCCAAAGCACCTTAGGCGCTGATAATACGGCAATCTATTCGGTTTGTATGAACTCGGTGGAAATAGTAAAGCTGTTTATCGAGGGCGTAATCGGCGTTATCCAGACGATTGCCGGCGTGCTTTTCGGCGAGAAGGATTATTTCGGGCTCAGAAAGCTCGTCAAACGTACCGTAACAATTGTCGCCGTTGTCGTTGCGGCTCTTATGGCGGTGTTCATAGCGTTTCCGAACCTTATTCTCGCGTTGTTTTCCTTCAATAAAGAAGGACTGTACAACACGGCTATGCTATGCGTGAGACTGTTCAGCCTGACGTTTGTATTCTTCGCGGCAAACAGGATCGTCCAGGTGTATTATCAGACAACGTTAAAAACCTCGCTGTCAACTCTCGACACCGCCCTGCAGGGCTTTGTGTATCTGCTTCCGCTTTCGGTGCTTTTTATCGGAACTATCGGAATAACCGGGGTTAGTCTGGCGGCTGCATTAACGGAAGCGCTGGCGTTTTTTACCGTTTTTGTTATTCGCGCGGTCGGTCAGAGAATGGGCAGGCTCCCGAAAAAGGGGTTCCTGATGATTCCCGAGAAGGACGGAAACAGCTTGTGCGATATTACAATAAAGAGTACCGAGCAGGACGCTGTTGAGGTGTCAAAGCAACTCATAATCTCTTGTGAAGATAACAGTGTTCCGTCCGAAACAGCCGGGATAATCGGTGTTGTCGCGGAGGAACTGGCTGTTAATATTTCACGCTACGGGTATAAAAGGCTGAGCCCGAGTTATATTGACATAAATCTTTCAAAAGCAGATGACAAGCTGATTCTGCGTGTGCGCGATGACGGCGCTCCGTTTGATCCGACAGCATACAAATCCGATGAAAAGGATGAATTCTTGCTTACAGGTATAGAAATGATCAGACGGATTTCCGATAGAATGACCTACACACGGGTGTTGAATATGAACAATACGGTTATTGAGGTTTCATTATGAGAAAATCTGTGTTTTTTAAATTTGCGTTGATTATAATTCCTATTTTTCTTCTCTTGGAGATTGCGCAGATACATCTGTCTTATCGCACTGTTTATGACGCTACACTCGAAACCTATAAAAATACAATCCAGAAGGTAGGGGACATTACAGCGGATAATTTCAGGTATTACAACGAAGAGGATCCGCAAGATAAAAGTATGTACAGTACTCATTTCGATACATATTGCGAGATGTTTAATCTTACGTATATTTTCGCTGTAAAGCCGGATATAAAGACGCGCTCCGAAGAATATCTCGCTATAGGTTTCGGTAAAGACGCGTCTGACGAGGCGAAAAAAACACGATATCCCGGAGTTGTGGTTAACGGAACGCTTACCGACGAAGAGATAAGCGTATATAACGGCGAAAAGGATTACGTTATTGTTCACGAGCAAACTATGTTTGACGATTCCCTGATATGCTATTATTCTGTTAATGAGCTGTATAACTATTCCGAGCACAAAATGGAAAAGCTCGACGAGCCGCTTATCATAGGCACGGAGATTGTGTTTTCTTCCGTTATCGCCGGAGCACGGAACAGATTCTATGCAACGGCTGTTTACGGGTTGATTTTCACTTTTGTACTGATTGCCGCGATTTTTGCTATTCTTTATTTCAGAATTAACGGACCAATCAAGAGAATAAGCAAGAGAATGAAGAACTTTATTTCCGACAGAGATAAAGGCTTTGAAAAGCTTGAAGTAAAGGGCAAGGATGAGCTTGCGGAAATGTCGGCTTCATTTAACTCAATGGCTGAGGAGATCGATACATATATAAAAGATATAGATTTGCTTACAAGAGAGAAGCATACTCAGGACGCTGAGCTGGAAATTGCGCGAAATATTCAGATGGGCTTGCTCATGCCGTCGGAATACTGTAACGATAATGTCAGGGTAAATGCCTATATGATGGCAGCCAAAAACGTAGGCGGCGATTATTACGATTACCGGTTGCTCGACAATGGTATGATGTATTTTGCGATAGCTGATGTTTCCGGCAAGGGAATTTCCGCAGCGCTGTTCATGTCTCGTGCTATTACACTGCTGCATCAATACGCGTTGCTCGGCTATTCTCCCGCCAAAATGCTCAGCAGTTATAACGATACTCTTGCCGAACAGAATCCCAACGGACTTTTTATCACTACCTTTGCGGCTTTATATAACCCCGTAACAAAGGAACTGACATATTCAAACGCAGGTCATAACATTCCGTATGTTATTTCCGACACACTCATACCGCTTGACGGTGCTCAATCAATGGCGGCGGGAATATTCAAGGGCGAGGACTATTCCGAACAGACTGTTAAGCTCAAGCCAAATGACGTTTTGTTCCTATATACCGACGGCGTCAATGAAGCAGAGAACAATAGGGGAGAGTTCTTCGGTACGGAAGCACTTGAGAAAGAGCTTGAGCGCTGCATAGGAAAAACATACGAGAAAAATATTTCAAACTCCGTTCTCAACGCTGTTGAGGCGTTCTCGGAAGGAGCAGAGCAGAATGACGACATTACCGTTCTGACGGTATATTTAGAGCCGGAGCATATAACAAGAACAATCAAGCTCTCGGCAGTCTCGGAGAACCTTCCGCAAATTGAAAGGCTGATTGAAGACGAAACGCTTTTGCCCGATTCGTTAAAGCCTGAGCTTTTGGTAATCGCCGAGGAGATATTTGTCAATATCTGCTCTTACGCATATGCCGACAGTAAGGGTGATGCAGAGATTGAGCTCAAAATCTTCCCCGGCAAGGTTGATATTATTTTCAAGGATGAAGGTACCCCGTTCGATCCCACCAAGGATACGCTTAATATCGACGAATATGACCATGATAACAGCATTGGCGGTCTGGGACGCTTTCTGGCGTTTGAGCTGGCGGACGATTATTCCTACTCGTATTCGGACGGAAAAAACATTTTGACAATCGTCAGGAATTTCGAGCAGAACGGTTGATAAATACTATTTTTTCGAACTATTTTGCATATCTAAATGCTTCAATTTTGCATTTTAAGATGAAAAATAGTTTTAATGACAAATAACCCGAAAACAATTGCCGCAGGCTCAAAGCTTGCGGCAATAATTCTTTTCAAAATGTAGTGACAATGTATAGAGAAAAACCCAATTAATTG
>CAMHHL010000054.1 GCA_946184925.1 uncultured Clostridia bacterium
CGGATACAGCCGCAACGGACATAACCGAGAACAGCATAAGCACTGCCAAAAACACACTTGTTAATTTCTTAAAAGATGTTTTCATAAACAATCCTCCTTCTAAATTTACTACTATATTGTAACATTTATCAGGCATTTATGCTATTGGCAAAATGTTCAAAATCGGCGAAGATTTTTGTATAAAATACCGCCAGTATGAACGGAAGCCTGTACACGGTCAAAATGCATTGTTAACAATCAAAGCTGTGTTTCCCTGCCGGCGTATAATTCCGTCCCGAGCAAATCGAAAGGGCTGCCCTTTCGGACAGCCCCTTGAATCAGGTTACTTTGATATTGATTGTAAAGGTCTTGACCTTGTTGACTGTGATTTTGACCTTGGTTGTGCCCTTTTTGAGACCTTTTATCTTGACCGAGGTCGCCTTTTTGGCGGAAATTACCTTTGCGTACTTGGTGGATGAATATACATTTGCTATTTCCTTAGCCTTTCCGGTCAGGGCAACAGTGAGCGTTTTGCCCTTTTTGACGGTATAAAATGCCGAGGTCAGGGCTTTTTTCTTTATTTTTGCGGTCGGGCTGTCCTTGACCTTTACGGTGAACTTGAGGTTCTTGCCTGCGATTTTGACCGTAAGCTTAGCCGTACCCTTTTTGAGAGCTGTAACTGTTCCGTCGGATGAAACCGCGGCGACAGTCTTTTTGTCGGAAACAAACCTGACCTTCTTGAGCTGAGCGGCAGAGGCGTTCTTTATCTTGGCAAAAAGGTCGTATGTAGCGCCGGCGGATAGGGTTTTGGAAGCCGAAGACAGCTTTACGGGCTGAGTTACCGGCTGTGTTACCGGCTGTGTTACCGGCTCCGTCTGCGTTACGGGTTCTGTTGATGTGACAGGCTCAGTCACCGGGGACGGTTCCGTCGGCGGAGTCATCTCGGGAACTGTCTCGCCCGGGGCATAAACCTCCGCGTACGCGGCGTCCTTTGTGTTGTCGCCGGTCGGCACAAGGATGATTCGTACCGTTGAACCGTCAACCGCAACCTCAGCCTTGCTGTCGTTGCCCATTCCGTCCGGGTGCCACGTAACCTTATCAAAACCCTCGCAATATACAACCTTGAAGGCGATTTCACCTGCGGGAACATTCATAAAGTCCTGATAATAGGCGTTTCCGATTTTTTTCATATTTTTCGGATAAGAGCTGTAGTTGATGCCGGCAGTTTCCCAGGATACTCCCGGAATGCCGGAGCCTACAACATAAAAACCGCTAAACCATAATCTTGTATCTGTCGCCGGCTCGGACGGTGTGGTTGTGAATGGAGCAGTGGTGACTTCCTGCGGAGAGGTTGTGTACATCGTCTCCTTCTGCGGCTCTGTATACGGAGTACCGTCGGGGTTTGTGAGCGGTTCGGTGTAAGGCTTTGTAACCGGTTCGGTATACGGTGTGCCGTCGGGGTTTGTGAGCGGCTCGGTCATTATGGGATCGGTAACCACACAATTGTTTGTACCGCCCTCGGTGGGCTCGGTCTCGGGATAGCGCGGTGAACCGTCCGGGTTTGTCACACCTGTCCAATCCGGGTCGATTATCGGATTATCAACAATGCAGTGACCTGTATCATAGGGATTGTCTCGCCAATCGGTCTCGGAAGGCTCGGTCACCGGAACGCTCGGGGAGCCGTCCGGGTTCGTCGCGCCTGTCCAATCCGGGTCGATTATCGGATTATCGACAATGCAGTGACCTGTATCATATGGATTGTCTCGCCAGTCGGTTGTAGGCTCGGTCGCGGCAGCGGCGGCGGGCGTCTTGGTTCCCTCGTTCTCTGACGCGAAAACTACTGTCGGAGCGGTAGACACAACCAAAAGAGAAGCGAGGAGAATAGCTAATCTTTTTTTGAACATTTTCTCATTGTCTCCTTTCGGGCTAAGTGCTGAATTTTCTTCACATATAATTCTAACAAAAATCGAACTACAAGTCAATGTGTATAATACATAAATAAATGCCGGATATATTTTGAGTTTTCCTCACGGGAGCTGCAATCCATCTGTGGTGCGCAGGAAGGCAAAGAGCTTTTCCTTTATTATATCTACGCCGCCGACGGTGTCGCTCTCGATGTTGAGCGGCATAATCGGATCGTGAACGGAAAGCCTGAGCAGGAACCAGCCGTCGCCGTCATCCTTGCCGAAGGAAACGCGGACGCCCTCGCGGTTGTCGTCGGCGAGAATCCAGCCCTCGGCTTTTTCGGCATAAGCCGTAAGGTCGGAGATAATCCTCTCGCCGCAGGCGCGGAAGTCCGGCTCGGTGATTTTGAAGCGGATTTCGCATTCCTCGGCAGGCTCCTTGAGCGAGGCGGTGAGCGCCTCGATACTCTTGCCCTCACGGCAGAGCTGAGCCATCTTGATGATAATTTTGGTGCAGAGGTAGGCGCCGTCGTCGAGGAAATAGTTCTCGCGCATGGCGGCATGACCTGAGGTCTCAATCGCGAGAGGACAGTTGATTCCCTTTGCGTTGAGCTCGAGCCCCTTGTCGATTACATTCTTATAGCCGCGGCGATAGCGGTAGTGCTTGCCGCCCAAATCCTTCTCGATAAACTCCTTTAGTCCGCTCGAGGTGATTGAGTCGGTGACGATTGTGCCGCCGTCGTTGCCCTCGAGGGCGATTGCCGCCGCCAGAGCCACAAGGCGGTTGCGGTTGATTTCGTTTCCGCTCTTGTCAACAGCGCCGCCGCGGTCTACGTCGGTGTCGAAGATTACGCCCATGTCCGCTCCGCTCTCGCGAACAGCCTCACAAATTGACGCCATCGCGTTCTTATCCTCGGGGTTCGGGACATGGTTCGGGAACATTCCGTCGGGGTCGAGGTAGCGGCTGCCGGTTGTGTCGGCGCCCAGCTCCTCGAGAACTCCGGCATAGAAACCGCCCACGCCGTTGCCGGCGTCTACAACAATCTTGAAGCCCTTAAGCGGATGGTCGTAGTCCTCCGCGTTAACGCCTTTCCTTATTATATCCTTGAGATGGTCGCAGTACTGCTCCATATACGGCACGGCTTCAACCGAGCCGCCGTCGATGGCGTCGGGCTTGTCGCCGTCCTGAGCATGCTGCAAAATCGCCTCGATGTCGCTGCCCTCGAGACCGCCGCCTCGTGTGAAGAACTTGAGGCCGTTGCGGTTAAAGGGGTGGTGGCTTGCGGTAATCTGAACCGCGCCGTCGCAGCCGAGGTCAACCGTCGTCATAAACATCGACGGCGTAGACGCAAGTCCGCAGTCGAGCACGCGCGCGCCTGCCGCCTTGAGCTGTTCGCTGACGAGCGCGACAATCCTCGGGCCGCTCACGCGGCTGTCACGTCCGATTGAAACGGTGAGAGCCGAGGGCTCCTTGCCGACTTTTTCGGCGAGCCAGAGCGCGAAGCCGTCCGCCATTGACCTCACAACATCATCGGTGAGGTTGACGTGCTGACCTTCAACTCCCTCGACGGCGACGCCGCGGATATCGGTGCCGCTTTTGAATAGCTTATAAAAATCGTTAAGCATGGCTTTCCTCCGTAAAAATACTGTAGTTTTCACAATTATACACCATTTTGCGGCTTTTCACAATAGAGCAAGTTTGTGAAAAGTGCAAAAATCATTTTTTCAAAGTCGGTTGATAAGGTATAAATTGACGAAACCGAGCCGAACGTTTTGTCACATCTTGTTGTGCACAGCTCAATCCTTTGTGCTTTTTCACTAGTTTTCGGGGCTGAATGTTGTTTACATTTGCTTTTCTTTAGTGATAATGCACAAGACAAAAGCAAGAAAGTTGTTGACTTTCACGAAAAACTGAGTATAATGATGATTGTCAGGTAAACAGTCCGCCTGACTACGGCAAAAAGTTCACACACACATTTCATTTAACACACAACATTTCATTTTTATCATTTCACTGCCGTACACACAATTGAATGCCAAATGGTAAATGGCCACAGAAAATTGAAAAGGAGGAATCGGTTATGACCCCTATTCTCGACATGCATGACATCAACGTTTCTGAATTCTTAGCTGTGCTTGATACCTGCGAAGGCAACGTCTATCTTGTTACCCGCGACGGCGATAAGCTTAATCTCAGGAGCAAGCTCTCACAGCTTGTGGGACTTACTCAGCTGATTGAAGGCGGAAAGATTACGAAAGCGTCAATCGTCTGTGAGAACAAAAAAGACGAGCGTAAGCTTTTCAGACTCAATATGTTCAGAGAAGTCGGTTAAGTCTTACTAAAAACGACATCCACGTTTTTCACGTTAATTTCAAAACTTCTAAATCCGGGAACAGCCGCTCTTTGAGTGGCTGTTCTCGGTTTTTGCGCGATTATTGAGAAATGTTTTTATACTAATCTCAGATAAAAAGTGGACAGAGATTTGCGAGGATATTTTTCGCAAGACGAGGCGAAGGACGCCGCAAGGCTGTCGCCTTGCAAGGACGACAACGAAGTATTGCGGAAAACAGACCGCAAAGAATGTCAATTTTTTATTTGAGTTTAGTATTACTTGCAATTGTGAATACCGTATGATATAATGCCCCTTGGCTGTCAAAAACAGCCGGTCTGTTCGCAATATCCAGACCAAAATAAAAACTACGGAGGAATTTAATATGACCAACAAATCAACCCTTTACATCGTACAGGGCGCTGTTATTGCCGCGCTCTACGCTGTGCTGACGGTTGGGCAGAACTGGCTTCTGCCCGGAACTGCCTCTGCGGCAGTACAGTTCCGTGTTGCCGAGGCGCTCACGGTGCTTGCGTTCTTCACCCCGGCTGCAATTCCGGGGCTCACACTCGGCTGTGTTATCGCCAACATCAGCTCGGTTACGGCAGGGCTCGGCTTCTACGACATGATTTTCGGCTCGCTGGCTTCGCTGCTCGCCGCGCTGACAATGTATCTGCTCAGGAACGTGAGAATCAAGAACCTTCCGGTTTTCGGCGTGCTTATGCCGGCAATCTTCAACGGGCTTATCGTCGGATTTGAGATCGCGTTCTTCTTCGGCGATACGGGCTTTGCGCTTCCGTTCTTCCTTTACTCAGGCGGCTGCGTCGCGCTCGGAGAGCTTGTAGTCCTCGTTGTGCTCGGACTTCCGCTCACTGTACTGATTGAAAAATCGGGGCTGAAGCACATGTTCGTAACAGAATAATAACGCAAAAAGGGGCTGTCGCGTGACAGCCCCTGAGTTTTTCAAAAATCGTATCAATACATTTCAAGATTCTCCCTGTCGAGCTCGGCGGTCGAAAGTGCCGGAGCCGCGAGGGGGATTTTTTTGTCCGCTTTGACGAAGAGCGGAACCTCGTTGAGCGCGACGTCAATGTAGTGCCACCCCTTGCCGAGTTCTTCCGAGGACACGCTCACACCGCTTAATCTCAGAAGCTTCATCGGCTCCGGGAGATAGACGTTCCTGCCGGTTCGGTTCTGCTCATAAACAGGCGCAATCATGCATTCCTCGCCGAGCATGAGCTGATCCTCAAGCTCTCTCGCGACGGAATCGCCGGGATAGTCGAACGCGAGCGGACGGAACATCATCTCGTCCTCATCGGCACAACGGCGGAAGGTTGAGTAGATATACGGAATCAGCCGATAGCGCACGGCGAGAACATCGGCAAAATCCGAGGTGTCGCCGAAGCTGTACGCCTCCTGCGCGCGCGTGCCGAGGGCTCGGTGGTTGCGCATGAGCGGAGTAAAAACGCCGAGAGCGAGCCAGCGGAGCAAGAGCTCGCGCGTACAGTTGCCGGCGAATCCGCCGAGGTCGGCTCCGCAATAAAGAAAGCCGCACATATTCACGGACGGGAGCATCTTAAGATTCAGAAGAAGGTGCGACCACCAGCTGAGATTATCGCCGAACCAGATTCCGCTGCCGCGGTGAGCGCCGATGTATGAGGCGCGCGAGAAAATCAGCACCTTTTCCCTGCCGAAATTCTCCTCAAAAAAGTCGGAGGCGGCGCGCGTCATGAACGCGCCGTAGATATTGTGCACGTCCTTGTGACATACCCTTCGTCCGTCGAGGTCGTGATAAAACGCGGCGTAATCGTCGGGTGAATTAGCGAGCCTGAGCACGGAATCCTTCAGCGAGAAGAACTCCCAAACGCCGATTTCCTTATCCGCAAGCTCGGAGAGCTTGCCGAGGGCATTGTTTAGCCCCTGCTCGGAATAGAACAGCGCCGGCTCGTTCATATCGTTCCAGAAGCCGTCGATTCCCATATCGGTGAGAATCTTATATTTTTCGCCGAACCAGCGGCGAGCCTTTGTGTTCAGAAAGTCTGGAAGCCCCACAACGCCCGGCCATACGCCGCAGCGGAACTCCCTGCCGTCCTTGTCGGTGCAGAAAAAGCCGTTTTCGTGCCCCTCGCGGTAGACTGAATAATCGCTGTCGTTCTTCACGCCTGCGTCGATAATCGGAATGAGGTGGATGTTGCGCGACTTCATCTCGTCTACGAACGCGCCGAAGTCCGGGAAGCTTTCCTCATTCACCGTAAAATCGCGAAAGCCGTCCATGTAGTCGATGTCCATATAGATGCAGTCGAGGGGGAGATTGTTCTCCCGGTGGCTGTCCCTGACCTTGCGGAAGTCATCGGGCTTTGCGTAGCCCCAACAGCTCTGCTGGTAGCCGAACGCCCAAAGCGGCGGAATATAGCTCTTTCCGATTGCCCGGCGGAATCGGCGGACGATTTCGCGCTCGCTTTCGCCGTTTATCAAATACAAATCCGCGTCAGTTCCGCGGAGCGTAATCCTCGCCTCATCGGGCGAGGTATAGCCCAAATCCCACTCGATTTTGCCGGGATAGTCGATGAAAAGTCCGAGCTTCTCAGCGCCGCTGAGGACAATGAAGTTGTGAGCGCCGTAGAGCGAGCGCTTGTCCTCGGTGTGGGAGATTTCGTCGGAGCACCAGCTCTCGTAGACCCAGCCGCGCTTGTTGATTCCGCGGACTGTCTCGCCGAGCCCGAAAATCATATCATTCTCACCCAGCGGAAAGCTCAGGGTGATTTTTTCGTCTATGTCCAGCGCGAGCGGAAACCGCGCCGCGCTTTCTGTCTTGATTTCTTCGACGACGGCTCCGGTGTTCACCGGGTCGCCGATTCTGAATTTTCTAATCATCAGTCCGCCCTCTCGCTGTAGTTGCCGAGGAATGAGAAGCCCGGCATTTCCTCGCTCATGCGGCAAATCAGGTTCACTGCGTTCTCGCTGTGGACGTTGCCGGTAAAGTCGAGATAAAAAAGATACTCAAAGCCCTTGCCCTCAATCGGTCGGGATTCAATCTTGGTGAGATTGAAGCCGAGCGAATTAAAGCTGCCGAGCACGTTGTAGAGCGAGCCGGAGACGTGCGGCAGGCTGAAACAAATGCTGATTTTGTCGGCGTTGTCGGGGATGAAAAGCCGCTTTGAAATCACGATAAATCGCGTTGTGTTGCTGTCGTTGTCCTGAATGTGGTTGTCGAGAACCTTGAGCCCGTATTCCTCGCACGCCTTGTATGAGCAGATTGCGGCGACGTTGAGCCGCTTTTCCAGAGATACGGCGCGCGCGGCGATTGCGGTGTTCGCCATAGGCGTCGCCTCATAGCCGTGGGAGTTGATATAGCTCTCACACTGCGCAATCGACTGCGGATGTGTCCAGACCTTCTCAATGTCGGAGTGCTCCGACTGTCTGAGACCGCAGAGGCAGTAGTCAATGCGCATATCGAGCGCGTCAACGATATAGAACCTATGCTTGAGCACAAGGTCGTATACAGCCGAAACCGAGCCGGCTGTCGAGTTTTCGACCGGAAGAACGCCGAAGAGCACCTCACCCCTGTCAACCGCCTCGAAAACGTCGGAGAAGCTCTTGTAATTTCTGAGCTCGGCGTCCGGGAAGAACTTCATGGCGGCTTCGTGTCCGTTCGCGCCCTTGATTCCCTGATAGGCTACGGTAATTCCCTCGCGCGGAATGTCGCTCTCGGCACCTGCAATCAGCGACTTAATCGCGCCGCCGCTGCCGATAAGGTTGTGCTGATACGCTCTTGAGAGCTCCATGATATTAGTGTAGAGAAGCCTTGCGGCTGAGCCGTACTCGCCGCCCTTCTCATAGATTTTGTCGAGAATTTCGCGCTCGCGCTCCTCATTGAGCACCGGGATACCGTTTTCCTTCTTGTACTCGGCGACGTCCGCGGCGCAGTCCATGCGACGCTTGAAAAGCGCGATTAGCTCGTCGTCTATTGAATTTATTTCTTTTCTTATCTCTTTTAAATCTCTCATATTAATCGCCATAGCCTTTCCGCCCACAAATAGAAATTAAGGCAACACCGCATAATTTAGGTGTGCGGATTGCGAAGTAAGATTTTTCACACTAACACCATAAGTCGAAAATCGCAATCGCCGCCGCAGCCTCAACCACGCTGACGGCGCGCGGAACTATGCACGGATCGTGTCTGCCCCTTACGGCAAGGAGGTCGTCCGTGGCTGACGTCAGGTTTACGGTTTTCTGTTCCTTGGCGATTGAGGGGGTGGGCTTGATTGCCGCGCGGAAAACAAGCGGCATTCCGTTTGAGATTCCGCCGAGGATTCCGCCGCAGTTGTTGGTTTCGGTCACGACGGTTTCGTCCTTTACGGCAAAGGGATCGTTGTTTTGACTGCCGCGAAGCTTTGCGCTCCCGAAGCCTGCGCCGAACTCGACGCCCTTGACGGCAGGAATTCCGAAAACCGCCTTCGCGATTTGCCCCTCAAGTCCGTCAAACAGCGGACCGCCTATTCCGACGGGCAAGCCCGTCACTGCGCATTCAATCACACCGCCGACGCTGTCGCCGTCTGCCCGCGCCGATTCGACCTCGGCTCTCATTTTTTCCTCGACCGAGGTGTTGATCAGCGAAAACGCTGAGCCGCTGAGTCTTTCCATAAGCTCGTCACCTATGCAAACAGGATTGAAACGCTCGTCGCTCACGCCGCCGATTGACTCGATGTGAGCGGCGATTTTTATGCCCTCGGTCTCGAGAATCTGCCTGAGCACCGCTCCGGCGAAAACGAGCGGAGCGGTGAGCCTTCCGCTGAAATGACCGCCGCCGCGAATGTCGTTGTTGCCGCCGTATTTGACAAAGGCGGTGTAGTCGCTGTGACCGGGGCGCGGCTTTTCCAAAAGATTTGCGTAGTCGCCGCTGCGAGTGTTTGTGTTTTCAATCAGGCATGCTATGGGCGCGCCGGTCGTAACTCCGTCGAGCATTCCCGAGAGCACGCGCGGAACGTCCTTCTCGAGCCGCGGAGTGGCGGTTTTGTCCTTGCCGGGAGCGCGTCGAGCCATCTGGGCATAAACCCTGTCCATATCTATCCTGCAGCCTGCCGGAACTCCGTCGAGCACTGCGCCGATTCCCTCGCCGTGGCTCTCGCCGAAAATCGTGAGCCTTGTGTTTTCTCCGAAAGATGACATCAGATTTTCCCTCCCAATCGTGTGTATTCCTCAAAAAAATCCGGGAAGCTCTTGCCGATGCTTTCCCTGTCGGTCACAACAACCGCGCCGTCCGAGGCGAGCGCGGCAACCGCCGCAGACATCACTATCCTATGGTCGTTGGCGCCGTCAACCTTGCCGCCGCGAAGCTTTCTTACGCCGCGGATTTCGAGCCCGTCGGGCTTTTCGGTCACATCAGCGCCGAGCGCGGTGAGCATAGCCGCTGTTGTGCTGAGGCGGTCGCTCTCCTTGATTCTGAGCCGTTCGGCGCCGTAAATCCCGGTCGTACCCTCCGCGAGCGCCGCCGTAACGGCGAGCACCGGCACAAGGTCGGGAATCTGCCCGGCGTCGATATCTGTTGCATGAAGGTTGCTTTTGCGCACCCTCACGCTGTCGTCAAATATCTCAACATCAGCTCCGAAGCGCATGAGCAATTCACAAATCGCCCTGTCGCCCTGAGATGAATGTATATTCAGTCCGTTCACGGTAACGTCGCCGGAGAGCGCGCCTGCCACCATGAAGAACGCAGCCTGCGACCAGTCGCCGTCGGTGCGGTAATCATGCGGAATATAGCGCTGACCGCCGCGGACTGACCAGCCGTTTTCAAGCGTTTCGACCTCAACTCCGAACCGCCTCATCGTGCCGATTGTCATATCGACATATCCGGCGCTCTGGAGCGGCGTGGTGAGCACAATCCGGCTGTCGCCGCCGAGCAGCGGCAGAGCGAACAGCAGCCCGGTGATAAACTGGGAACTCACGTTGCCGGGCAGCTCGAAAACTCCCGGGCGCATTTCTCCGCTGATTTCAAGCGGCAAGCCGCCGCGCGTTTCGCATTTTACACCTGCACGCGGCAGACAATCTGTATAGACGCCGATAGGTCTCTCGGGGAGCCTTCCGCTGCCGGTGAAGGTCGCTCTCACGCCGCCTGCCGCCGCGACAGGCACAAAAAACCTCAGCGTTGAGCCGCTTTCGCCGCAGAAAAGCTCCGCCTCTTTATTCCGAAAAAGCCCGCGGCCGTCGACCGTGAGCGTGTTTCCTTCTATCTTGAATTCTGCCCCGAGCGCTTCGGCGCAGGCGACGGTCGCCTTGATGTCGTTCGAGAACGCAACGGGTGAAATCCGGCACTCGCCGCGCGAGAGCGCCGCGCAGATGATTGCGCGGTGGACGTCGCTTTTGGACGGCGGAGCCGTTACTGTTCCGCCGAGCGAGGACGGAAAAATACTTACTTCTGACATATGAATCCCTCTAACGCGGAAAGCGGAGTAGGCTCGATGAAGCTCTCGCCGAGCGATTTGAGCAGCACAAGGTTTACGGAGCCGCCGCCTGCCTTTTTGTCTCCGGCGCATCCGGCGGCGATTTCAGCCGCACTCGCCTTATCGGAGACGGGAAGATTATATTTTTTGCAGAGCGCTTCAATCCGAGCGGCTGTTCCGCCGGCTGTAATCCCGGCGCTCTCGGACGCGCGCGCAATCATTACCATTCCGATTGCGACAGCCTGACCGTGGGAGAGACCGTCGAAGTTGTAAATCTTCTCGAGACTATGCCCGAGGGTGTGACCGAAGTTGAGGAGCATTCGCTCGCCGCTCTCCTTCTCGTCGCGGTTCACTACGTCGCGCTTTATCGAAACGCAGCGCTCAATAACGTCCTCAATCATCTCAGCCGCGTCGCCGCTCTCGAGAGTTTCGAAGAACTCCCTGTCCTTGATACAGCCGTACTTGATGACCTCTGCCATTCCGTCGCTGAAATAAAGCTCCGGCAGCGTGCCGAGGGTGTCGGGGTCGATGATGACGAGCGAGGGCTGATGGAAGGCGCCGACGAGGTTCTTTCCCTGACGAATATCCACTCCGGTCTTGCCGCCGACGGATGAATCGACCTGCGCCAGCAGCGAGGTGGGAATCTGCACAAAACTGATTCCGCGCATATATGTCGCCGCGGCAAAGCCTGCCATATCGCCGGTTACGCCGCCGCCGAGCGCGACGACTATGTCCCTGCGCGACATGCGGAAGTCAGCCATATAGTCGTACATAGCGGCGATTGTGTCGAGGGTTTTGCTCCTCTCGCCTGCCGGAAAGGTGAACAACGCGGTGTCAAAGCCTGATTCACGCAGGCTTTCCGTCACAACGTCAGCATAGAGCGCGCCGACGTTTGAATCGGTGATTACAAAAGCCTTGCCTGCCTTGGTGACATTTCTGACAAGAGCGCCGACCTTGCCGATAAGTCCGCGCTCGATGAGTATATCATAGGGTGTGTTTGTATTTACGTTTACAACTCTCATTCTCCGAGAGCCTCCTTGGTTTTTCGGGCTTTTTCGAGCAGCCGCTCAATTTCAGCCTTGTCGTTCGCAGTAATCGCGTCGGTTATGGCGATGATGTTATCCTTTAGTATTTTAAGCTCTTCAATCAGCGGCTCGCGGTTCTCGAGGAAAAGCTCGCTCCAGAGCTTTGCGTTGATGTTCGCAACGCGCGAAACATCCTTGTAGGAGCCTGCCGAAAAGCCCTTGTGATTCATGCAGCACGGGCTGAGCACATAGGCGCACGCGAGCACGTGAGGGAGCTGAGAGGTGAAGGCAATCATCCTGTCGTGCTCCTCGGGATTGGTGAGCTTGACGGAAGCAAAGCCCATCTCCAGCGCAAGCGAGCTGAGAAGCTCAACCGCCTCGCTGCCGGCTCCGCACGGTGTGATGATGTAGCTCGCGCCGTGCCACAAGCGCGCGTCCGACGAGGAATAGCCGCTCGTCTCCTTGCCTGCCATCGGGTGACTTCCGACGAACACAAAGCCGAATTTCCGGGATAGCTCGCGCATTTTGGGACAAATCTCGCGCTTGATGCCCGAGGAATCGGTCACAATCGCGCCCTTGCGGATTTTGTCGCCGTATTTCTCGGTGAACTCAATCGCAGCGCCGGGATAGAGCGCAAGAATCACAACGTCGGCTTCCGCGAGCGAATCGGGCGTGCCGATTTCGTCAATCGCCCCGTCGTGAAGCGCCGTCTCGAGAGTGGAGTGAGTTCTGTTGATGCCTATAACATAGTGGTCGGTGTACTTCTTCAGCGCCTTGCAAAAGCTGCCGCCGATGATGCCGAGTCCGACAACTGCTATTTTCATAATTTCCATAGCCTTTCTTAATTAAAGTAGACAATGATTAATTCGGGTGCGTAAATCGCGTAGACAGATTTTTCGTCAGAGTGTCCAAATAATTCGTGTGCATACTGTCGTATGTACTCGGATTTTTG
>CAMHHL010000055.1 GCA_946184925.1 uncultured Clostridia bacterium
AATTTTATCAACATTCTCAACATTTGACAAATAAAAATTATCAGTCATTTTTCTCAGTCTGTAACCCGGATTTCCGAAAATTTAACATTTCAACAATCCCTACTACGACTACTAAAATTATTATAATATATTCTGTCTGTATTTTGCTTTTTTCAAAAGCAAGCGAAAACAGAAAACGAAAGGATAGTAAAAATGAAAATTAACGTGCTCAGAACCGATCTTGCCGAAGCAGTAATGAATGTTTCAAGAGCTGTATCAAGCAAGGCTTCTATTCCCGCGCTTGAGGGAATTCTCATAAAAGCATACGGAGAAAAAATCACAATTTCCGGCTATGACCTCGAAATAGGAATAACGACAACAATCGACGCGACAATTCAAAGTCAGGGAGAAATTGTTGTCAGTGCTAAGCTTTTCTCGGAAATCGTGAGAAAGCTTCCCGAGGAAGTCGTATGCATCGAAACTGATGACAGAATGATTACCTATATCACAAGCGGACAGGCTGAATATCAGATTGTCGGAATGTCCTCGGTAGAATATCCCGACCTTCCGACCTTTGAGGAGAACGAGAGCATCTCAATCAAGGGCGAAATTCTCAAGGAAATGATTAAGCAGACAGTTTACGCCGTTTCCGACAATAACTCAAAGCCGATTTATACCGGCTCATTGTTTGAAATGTCCGAAAACTGCTTCAAGATTATTGCTGTTGACGGATATCGCATGGCAATCCGTCAGGAAGAAATCGAGAACAAAACAGAAAGCTCCTTTGTTGTTCCCGGAAAAACTCAGAACGAGGTTCTCAAGCTAATCAGCGATGACGAAGAGAATGTCAATATCTCCGTCGGTCAGAGACACATCAACTTCAAGGTCGGCAACTATTCGGTAATTTCAAGACTTATAGAGGGAACCTTCCTCGATTATAAGAGCACTATTCCGAAGGACAGAAAAACAGAGGTTGTCGTCAACACAAGAAGCATTATCAACGCAGTTGACAGAATGTCGCTTTTGAATGCAGACAAAATCCAGACTCCCGTAAGATGTAACTTTTCAGGTGATGAAATCAGATTTTCCTGCATTTCAGCAATCGGTAAGGCAAACGACGTTGTAAAAGTTCCTATTATCGGTGAGGATGTAGAAATCGGTTTCAACAACCGCTATCTGCTCGAGGCTCTCAGGAATATCGACAGCGACGAGGTCAAAATAAGTCTGAACGGAAGTCTTGCTCCGATGATTATAACTCCCGTCAAGGGCGACAACTTCATCAGCCTTGTTGTACCGATGAGGTTGAGTAATGCATAAACAAAAAATAAAGATAGAGGGCGAATTCATAAAGCTTCAGGATTTGCTTAAATTCAGCGGTTTGTGTGAGACCGGCGGTCACGCCAAGGTCGTCATTCAGAACGGAGAGGTCAAGGTTAACGGCGAAGTCTGCACAATGAGAGGAAAAAAGCTCAGAACAGGCGACAATGTTGAGTTTGATGAAAATATTGTAGAATTGATTACAGTTTGATGAGGTATGCAGGGTGTATGTTACAGGTTTACAGCTGAAAAATTACCGTAACCTCGGCGAAGAAGAGCTGAAGCCCTGCCGCAACATCAATGTAATTTACGGAAACAATGCTCAGGGCAAAACCAATATTATCGAGGCTTTGTGGCTTTTCTGCGGAGGTCACAGCTTCAAGGGTTCCAAGGAAAATGAGTTTATAAAATTCGGAGAAAAATTTGCGAGAATAAAAACTCAGTTTTTCGCCCAGGACAGGGAACAGGAAGCGGAGATAGTTTTCGGAAGCAATAAAAAGGAAGTAATAATTAACGGCGTAAAAAAATCCGGCTCTTCATCACTGATAGGGAAATATACCGCGGTGGTTTTCTCGCCGGAGGATTTAACTCTCGTAAAACGCGGTCCCGGCGCAAGACGCAGGTTCATTGACAGCGCGATTTGCAGAGAAAAAATCCAGAACGCCGTCGTTATTTCAAGATATAATCAAACACTGAATCAGAGGAACGCGCTCCTCAAGGATATTTTCAGGCATCCCGAGCTCAGAAAAACCCTTGGTATATGGGACGATACGCTGAGTTATCTCGGTGCTCAGATAATCCACCGCAGGTTAAATTATATTGAAGAACTCTCGAAGTTTGCGAGGGAATATCACCTCGGAATTTCCGAAGAAAAGGAGCAGCTCGAGCTGAAATATAACTCGACCTGTTCGGCAGAGCCGGGCGACAGTCTCTCTGAAATCACTGAAAAGCTCTCGCGCAGGCTGAGTGAATCCGTGAATGACGATTGCAAAAACGGATACACCGGAGCCGGTCCTCACAGGGATGACTTTGATATAATCATCAACAGCCGCAAGGCGAGGATATTTGCTTCTCAAGGTCAGCAGCGCAGCGCGGTGCTTTCGCTGAAGCTTGCGGAAGCTCAGGTGCTCAGCGAGCTGACGGGGGAGAATCCCGTGATTTTGCTTGATGACGTGCTCAGCGAGCTTGACAAAAAACGTCAGGATTTTCTGCTCAACAAAATCAAGGATTATCAGGTTTTTATAACCTGCTGTGATTTTGAGGAAGAAGGTCTCCTGAAGGAAGGAAAAAAGTTTTTGATTAAGGAAGGCAGGATAACCTGATGTATCTTCACCTCGGGGAAAAAACAGCAGTCAGAACCGACAGTATTATCGGAATTTTTGACCTTGATAATACGACGGTCTCGGGACAGACGAGAGAATATCTCAGGCTTGCGGAAAAATCCGGCGAGGTTATCAACGTTTCCTATGAGCTTCCGAAATCATTCATAGTATGCAATGAGAATGGGGAGAACAAGGTATATATCAGCCAGATTTCTTCCCAAACTCTGCGCAGACGACTTATAAATTATAAAAATACAATCAACAGATTAAGATAAAAGCGGAAGAAGGTCAGAAATATGAAAGGAAAAAGTTGTCCTTACTGCGGACGCAGAATATCGTATTTTACTGCATTTCACAAGAAGAAGGAAGGTCTCTATAAATGCACACGCTGCAATAAGGAGAGCAAGATAAAAACCGATTTCAAGATGATGTTAGCTTTTCTCGGTGTTGTTTTGCTTGTTGTTATATATCTTGTGCTTTGGCAGACCTCGGGTTTTTATAATAATTTTCTCGGTGTAATTCCGCCGATAATTATTATTGCTGCATTCTATTTTATAACTCCGTTGTTTATCCGCTTCGCTCCTCTCAGAAAGGAAATCGAGAAGAAAGAGATAAAAAAAGAGCAGCTTCCCGAAATGGGCGAGGAAAGCTTCGGCGGAGATTATGTTTTTAACAGGGAAGTTTTCGAAAAGGCAAAGCAGCAGAGAAACAGCACTCCGATAGTTGTTGACGACGACTTTGAGGCTCCTGCCGAGGAAGAGCCCTATGTGCCGATTATCAAGGATGTTTCCGAGGCTCACGCTTCGTCCGACGCTCCGCTCAAGAAGGTTAATCATCCTGCGCACGAGAGAAAATATCCCGAGCCGGAGACATATGAGGAAGATGTAAAAACCTATTATCCTCATCAAAACAAAAAGCCCGACGGCACAAAATATACGGCAAACAGAAAATTCTGATAAAACGGAGTAAGTTATGTTCAGACTTCCCACATGCCCTTATTGCGACACGATTTACCGTTATCGCGATGTTAGAAAAAACAAGAAAATAAATAAAGACGAGCTCATCGAATGTTATCATTGCAGTCAGAATTTTAAGCAGAGCAAAAGAGGATATATAATAATTTTCGGAATAGTCGCGATAATTGCCGTGATTATAAATATAATCGTTCTGAATATATCTTCGAATATTTTTCATTCGATTATTCCTGTCATCATAATATCGCTGGCTGCTATTTTGATTGGTTTTATATTTACCCCTTACTTTATCAAATATAAAAAAGTCAGAAAAAACAAAAGAAACATAGATGTACGAAGAATAACAGATAAATAAGTGAAGAATCTAAAGACTGGAGAAGGTAAAATGGAAAACGAAGAAATTAAGGTATCCAAAGTCGAAGGCGAATACGGAGCGAATGAAATTCAGGTTCTTGAGGGACTTGAAGCTGTAAGAAAAAGACCGGGAATGTACATCGGTTCAACAGGACCGAGAGGTCTGCATCACCTTGTATATGAGATTGTTGACAATTCCATTGACGAGGCTCTCGCAGGTTACTGTACAAAAATCGACGTTGTAATTGAGCGCGACAACATCATTCGCGTGCGCGACAACGGTCGAGGAATTCCTGTCGGAATCAATGAGAAAACCGGCGTTCCGGCGGTTACTCTCGTATTCACGGTTCTTCACGCCGGCGGCAAGTTCGGCGGTGGCGGCTACAAGGTTTCCGGCGGTCTCCACGGTGTCGGCGCTTCTGTTGTAAACGCTCTGTCCGAGTGGGTAGAGGTCAAGGTTTGCGACGGAGAGGATATCTATTTTCAGAGATATGAAAGAGGAAAAATCGTTTGTGACCTCAAGAAGATCGGTAAGTCAACCGAGCGCGGAACAGAAGTCCGCTTCAAGGCAGACGCAAAAATCTTCAAGGAAACAACGGTTTATGAATATGAGGTTCTCGAAAAACGCCTCAGAGAACAAGCCTTCCTTAACGCGGGGATCCACATCGAGCTCCGCGACGAGAGGGAAGAGGAGATTATTCAGAAAAACTTCCACTATGTCGGAGGTATCTCGAGCTTTGTCGAATTTTTGAACAAGAAAAAGCACGTTGACCCGATTCACCCCGACGTAATTTACTTTGCTTCAAAGAACGCGGAGGACACAGTGACTGTCGAGGTCGCAATGCAGTACACCGACAGCTACAACGAGTTTATGCTCTCCTTCGCGAATAATATAAACACCGTTGACGGCGGTACCCACGAGGAGGGCTTCAAGCGCGCACTCACAAGAGTAATGAACGATTACGCCAGAAAATTCAACAAGCTCAAGGAGAATGACAAGAATCTCTCCGGCGAGGATGTCCGCGAAGGTCTGACAGCTGTAATCAGCGTCAAGGTCAAGGAAGCTCAGTTTGAGGGGCAGACCAAGGCAAAGCTGGGCAATACCGAGGTCAGAACTATGGTGGACAAGCTCATCTCCGAGAAGCTCGCGGTTTTCCTCGAGGAAAATCCCGCCGTTGCAAGAGCAATTTTTGACAAGGCTCTCGCGTCGGCAAGAGCGCGTGAAGCCGCCAGAAAAGCTAGAGAAAGCGTCAGAAGAAAATCAGCCCTCGAGAGCGCTCAGCTCCCCGGCAAGCTCGCCGACTGTCAGTCCAAGGACAGCGAGGAAACCGAGATTTTCATTGTCGAGGGAGATTCCGCGGGAGGCTCCGCAAAGGGCGGACGCGACCGCCGGATTCAGGCTATCCTTCCGCTTTGGGGAAAAATGCTCAACGTTGAAAAGGCAAGGCTCGACAAGGTTTACGGCAACGACAAGCTCACCCCGGTAATCACCGCTCTCGGAACCGGAATAGGCGAGGAGTTCGACATCAACAAGCTCCGCTACGGCAAGGTTATTATCATGGCGGATGCGGATGTTGACGGTCAGCACATCAGAACCCTGCTTCTCACGTTCTTCTTCCGTTTCATGCGTCCGCTGATTGAAGAGGGACACATCTACATAGCCCAGCCTCCGCTCTACAGAATTACCAAGGGTAAGGAACACCGCTATGCGTATTCAGACATCGAGCGCGACAGAATTCTCACCTCAATCGAGGGCAAAACCGAGATTCAGCGCTACAAAGGTCTCGGTGAGATGGACGCGGAGCAGCTCTGGGAGACTACAATGAACCCCGAGACAAGGCTTATGCTCAAGGTAAATTTAAGCGACGCCGAAACCGCCGATGAAACCTTCAGCATTCTCATGGGTGACAAGGTCGAGCCCAGACGTGAATTTATCGAAACCAACGCGAGATTTGTCCAGAATCTCGATATTTAAGGAGAAGCTATGCATTCAAGATCTTATCTTACAGTCAGATATGCCGAGACCGACCGTATGGGAATTGTCCATCATTCCAACTATCCCGTATGGTATGAGGTCGGCAGAACCGATTATATAAAACTTTATGGAGTAAGCTACTCCGATATGGAAAAAGCAGGAATTCTAATGCCGCTGATTAACCTGAGCTGTCATTTCGACAAGCCGGCGCTCTATGAGGACAAAATTATAGTCCGCACCTGGGTTATGGAAATCCGTGCCGCGAGCATTGAATTCACATACACGGTTTGCAAAATCAACGACGACGGAACCCAGACCGAGCTCGGTTACGGAACAACATCCCACGGCTTTGTGGATGACAAAACCTTCCGTCCCTGCAGCATACGCAAGCGTATGCCCGAGTTATATGAAAAGATTAAAGCCACGCTTTAACAGAGGTGAATAAATTGAGTAACGAAAATGAAATTCAGGAACTTAGCGGAAAAATAATAGACGTTGACGTTGAAAAGGAGATGAGGCAGAGCTTCCTCGACTATTCAATGTCGGTTATCGTGAGCCGTGCGCTTCCCGACGTTCGCGACGGTCTCAAGCCGGTTCACAGACGTATTCTTTACACTATGTACGAGAGAGGTCTCGAGCCGAACAAGCCCTACCACAAGTGTGCCGACACCGTCGGCGCCGTGCTCGGTGCTTATCATCCCCACGGCGACGCATCGGTTTATGACGCGCTCGTAAGACTTGCTCAGGACTTCTCAATGAGATATATGCTCGTTGACGGTCACGGAAACTTCGGCTCAGTCGACGGCGATCCCCCGGCGGCTTACCGATACACCGAGGCGCGCATGAGCAAGATTTCAACCGAAATGCTCACCGATATTGAGAAAAAGACGGTTGACTTCGTTCCAAACTATGACGACAGACTCGAGGAGCCTACAGTTCTCCCAAGCCGTTTCCCGAACCTGCTCGTCAACGGTTCCAGCGGTATCGCGGTAGGTATGGCGACAAACATTCCGCCACATAATCTCGGCGAGGTTATCGACGCAATTGAACTGCTTGTCAACAAGCCGGACGCTTCAATTGCCGAGATTATGGAGTGTATTCCCGGTCCCGACTTCCCGACAGGCGGTATCATCATGGGAAGAAGCGGAATCAAAGCCGCTTATTCAACCGGACGAGGAAAAATCATCGTCAGAGCCAAGACCGAAATTGTTGAGGCAAAGAACAACCGCTTCAAGATTATCGTCACCGAGCTTCCCTACGGTGTAAATAAAGCCAGACTTATCGAGCATATCGCCGATCTCGTCAAGGATAAGAAAATCGAAGGCATTACCAATATCGAGGATCACTCCGACCGCAAGGGTATGCATATCGAAATCGACATTCGCCGCGACGCTTCGCCCCAGATTGTCCTCAATCAGCTTTTCTCATTTACTCAGCTGCAGGCGACCTTCGGCGCAATTCTCCTCGCGATTGTCAACGGCGAGCCCAAGATTCTCACAATCAAGGAATGCCTTGAGCATTACATAGATTTCCAGGTAGACATTGTTACACGCCGCACACGATATGACCTCAAAAAGGCGATGGAGCGCTGTCACATTCTTGAAGGTCTCAAAATCGCGATTGATAATATCGACGAGGTTATCAACATAATCCGCAACAGTAAAGACCTCCCGACCGCAAGAACAAACCTCATGAACCGCTTTGAGCTGGACGAAGTTCAGGCCCAGGCGATTGTTCAGATGCGTCTCGGTCAGCTCACAAATATGGAGCGCGGCAAAATTGAGGACGAAATTGCCGCATTGCAGGCTAAGATTAAGGAGTATCAGGAGCTCCTCGCAAGCCATCAGCTCCTTCTCGAAACAGTCCGCGACGAGGCGATTGTACTTCGCAACAAATACGCCGATCCCAGAAGAACAGAAATTTGTCAGGTCAGCGGCGAGGTTGACATTGAGGATCTCATTCCTGTTGAAGACTGCGTAGTAACAATGACGCGCTACGGCTATATCAAGAGAATCGAGCAGAGCGAGTACACTCTCCAGAACCGCGGCGGAAGAGGCGTCAAGGGTATGTCAACCCGTGAAGAGGACGTCGCAACCGAGATGTTCATCTGCAACACGCACAACTACATTCTGTTCTTCACCGACAAGGGCAGAGTATACAGGGTTAAGTGCTACACAATCCCCGAGGGAACACGTCAGAGCAAGGGTATAAATATCGCGAATATTCTCCCGATTGACACCGACGAAAAGGTTACTTCGATGATTCCCGTCAAGGAGTTCGAAGAGGATAAGTACCTCATCATGGTAACAAAGCACGGCATAATCAAGCGAATTGCCCTCAGCGCCTATGATACAGCGCGAAAGGGCGGACTCATTGCGCTCGACCTCAACGAAGGCGACGAGCTCGCGTGGGTAAAGATGACCACCGGCGAGGACGAAATCATCATCGCGACGCGCGAGGGTATGTCAATCAGGTTCAGAGAGACCGACGTTCGTCCGATGGGAAGACTTGCCCGCGGCGTCAAGGCTATGTCGCTCAGGGACGGCGATATCATCGTCGGAATGAGCGTAATGACACCCGGCGGACTTGTTCTCACGGTTTCCGAAACGGGCTACGGTCGTCTCAGCAATGCCGACAACTACAGAGTTCAGTCCAGAGGCGGCAAGGGTCTCACGAACTATCACGTTGAAAAGTACGGCAAGGTTGCCGGAATCAGCGTTGTCAACCCTGACGACGACATCATCCTCATCAGCGAGGAAGGTGTTGTAATCAGAATCAACGCTTCCACTATCCGCGTCTGCGCCCGTCCTTCAAAGGGCGTAACCTTAATGAGAATCAACGGCGACAACAAGGTTGTAAGCTTTGCTCAGCTTCCGAGCGAATCCGAGGAAACAGCCGATGAAGCTGTCGAGGAAACTCAGGACACACCTGAAACAACCGAAGAAAATAACTAATAAAAGGAAGGGCGGGCTTTTGCCCGCCCAAAATTTTGCGTATGAAAAGAGAAAATAACTACGACTTGCTTCGTCTGCTCGCGGCTTTTGCGGTTGTGTGCATTCATGTTAACCAGTATTACTGCTGGATAGGAACTTCTCAGTCCTCAATAATCATAACAAATGAATATATCTTCGACGTATTTACTCGGTTTTGCGTTCCGTGCTTCCTGATGATTTCCGGGGCATTTCTCCTGTATGACAAGCGAAACCGAAACATCGGCTATTTTTACAAAAAGAGCTTTTTCAAAATCTTCCTGCCGTTCTTTTTGGTAAGTATGGTTTACTTTGCTTTCGACATGTTCTGGGGTTTGTCGGGACACGGCTCGATGAAAGCGATTCTGAAAACATATTTTTTAGGAAGATACTACAACCTCTGGTTCATGGTAGTTCTTATGATAATCTATTTTCTTGTTCCGTTCATCATCCGCGCGAAGGAAGCGGTGTCGGACAGAGCGTTCTGTGTTTTTGCCTGCGTCAGCTTCGCGTTCGCTATTCTCACGCAGCTAACCGGCGAAGGTCACGCGTCCTATAACCTCGACGCGTCGCTTCCGTATCTCAGCTATTTTCTGATGGGAAATGTGATTTACGAGCGTCTCCGGGGCAGGGTAAAGGCTTTTCCGTTCGCGATTGCCGCGTTTGTGTTCTATGTTCTGTGGATAATTCTCAGATACAAAGGATTTCTGAAAATCTTCGGCGGAATCAGCGTATATTTCAGTCCGTTATGCATACTCTCCGCTGTGTCGGTGTTCATCTTTTTCAGCAATATCAGCGTGCCGTTTTCACTCGGCAGATTGCCGCGAAAAACGTATTTTATCTACTTGTTCCACGTCGCGGTTTACAGGGCAATTTTCTATTTTCTCGACGGGAGATATATCGTTGACGAATTTCTCTCGGTTTGGGTTGTATCAACAGCGACCTTCATAATCTCCCTGATACTCGCTTCAATTTTTCTGAGAATATGGGAAGCATTGGAGAAAAAATTCAATTGGAAGGAAAAATTTTATAATGCAAAGGATAATTCTGGCGTCCGCGTCTCCGAGGAGACAGGAGCTGCTTAAATATATTTTTGAAGATTTCGAAATAATCCCGGCAGACATCGACGAGAGCGTTCCCGAGCAAATCCCGGTAGAAGAACGACCGGAGATTATCGCGCGCAAAAAGGCTGAGCACGTAGCGAAAGACTACCCCGACAGCCTTGTTATCGGCTCCGATACCGCTGTTATCGCAGCCGGCAAAATGCTCGGCAAGCCGACTGACAAAGCCGACGCGGAGCGCATGCTCTCACTGCTCAGCGGCAAAGTTCACAAGGTGATTACCGGCTGCTGCATCTGCAAAAACGGCTCGGCTCAGAGTTTTTCGTCAGTGACAGAGGTCGAGTTCTATGAGCTGACCGACAAGGAAAAGAAAGAATATCTTGGCGGTGACGAATGGAAGGATAAAGCCGGAGCCTATGGAATCCAGGGCGCCGCCGCGATGTTTGTCAAAGGAATCAACGGCGACTACAATAACGTTGTCGGGCTGCCTGTCGCGGAGCTCGGTCGAGTTTTGAAAAACGGAAAGTGGTAACATGAAGAAAATAATCATAACAATAGTTGCGGTTTTGCTTGTCGCGCTTACGGTTTGCTCCTGCTCCTCAGCAAAGGACAAAAATTCCCGAGTTGAGGAAGGCGCCACAAACGACGAGGCGAACTATCCGACGCCGGAAGAAAATCTCTTTGTAGAGAGCAAGGGCGAGACAGGCTTGCGCTTTGGCTTCACTCTCGACAAATTCACGACCGAATTCAACACTATGTACGAAAACATCGGCGGCGACCCCGAGGATTTTCCCTATAAAAAATGGAAGAAAAAAAGCTCGAACGAAAGCGCCGATAACGGGCTCAACTACGAATATTATTCGCTCAAAAGCAGCGAAATCACTCTCACCGCCACTGTTGAAGCCGAATCGCGCGAGCTTGTCAACGTGGGGTGCGGACTTCTCTCCGATAAATTCTATAAAAATCAAAACACCGAGCAAAAGGTTCTCACCATCTGCGGAGTGATTGCCGCTGTCTCAGGCGGATACAGTCGTGACAGTGTTCCGTTTTTCAGCAATCTTTATGTAGATACTATCTCGAACAAGGAGCACGCTTTTTGGTACAACAACGCAATTTATCTCTTCGAGGAGGACAGCAATCAGGGCGTAAAAGTGATTTTCTTCCGCACTATGCCTGCTGCGGACGATATTGAATCACGCTGGGCTCTCCAAGACTACAAACAATTCTGGTTCAAATGATTTTATATCTCTACCCTGTTACGTGAGTGCTCCTGTCAAACGTTTAGCTTGAGCTGTGCGTTTATGTCCTATCCGACGAAAGGGAGCCGAAAACAATCCTAATTATATGACTTTTCCAATCAAACGTTTGGCTTGAGCTGTAACATTTGCTCCGAACCAATGGAACGAAAGTTATGCTTAATTTGAGCTGTAACATATGCGCTCAATGAAAAAACTTAAAATTTCACTGCAAATCTGCACAAAACTCACGCAAGATTTTTGTGCAACCCTACAAAAGAAAAATTTTTTGAAAAAATTTGAAACTTTTTCCCGGTTTTTTGACACTACTATAGTGAAAAGGATATTTATTATACGGAGGTTTTCAAAATGAAAAAGATCATATCCTTAACACTAACATTATTATTGGTGATGGGAGCGTTATTCATGTTCCCTGCAAACGCAACAAGCAAGATTATTACAAGCGGCGATTGGCAATACAAAATATTGGACGACGGCAACCTAAGACTTTGGAATTATACAGGTTCAGATATTG
>CAMHHL010000056.1 GCA_946184925.1 uncultured Clostridia bacterium
CCACAGGCTTACCGATGTGCTGACACTAATCACTTACCTATGTGCTGACCCAACAACTCTCAACTCTCAACTTTCAACTTTCAACTTAAAACTTACAACTTCCCAAATAAACAGGCGGATAGAAGCAACGCTTCTATCCGCCAAACTGTTAATTGTTAATTAACTTGTCCTCGTCAGACCAGCTGTAGAGCTTTCTGATTTCAGCGCCCACAACCTCAGACGGATGCTCGGCAGCGAGCTTTCTCATAGCCTTGAAGTGAACCTGGCCGCCTGCCTCGCTCATGTCGAGGAGGAATTCCTTGGCGAAGGTGCCGTCCTGAATGTCGGCGAGAATCTTCTTCATAGCCTTCTTTGTCTCGGGAGTGATGATCTTGGGACCTGTTACATAGTCGCCGTATTCAGCAGTGTTGGAGATAGAATATCTCATTCCTGCGAAGCCTGACTGATAGATGAGGTCAACGATGAGCTTCATCTCGTGAATGCACTCGAAGTAAGCGTTTCTCGGGTCATAGCCTGCCTCAACGAGTGTCTCAAAGCCGCACTGCATAAGAGCGCAAACGCCGCCGCAGAGTACAGCCTGCTCGCCGAAGAGGTCGGTCTCAGTCTCGGTTCTGAAAGTAGTCTCGAGGATACCTGCTCTTGCGCCGCCGATGCCTGCGCCGTATGCGAGAGCCATGTCGAGAGCCTTGCCTGTAGCGTCCTGATAAACAGCTACGAGACACGGTGTGCCCTTGCCTGCCTGATATTCGCTGCGTACAGTGTGACCGGGAGCCTTGGGCGCGATCATTGTAACGTCAACGTCAGCCGGGGGAACGATCTGACCGAAGTGAATGTTGAAGCCGTGAGCGAACATGAGCATGTTGCCTGCCTCAAGGTTCGGAGCGATGTCCTCTTTGTAGAGCTTAGCCTGCTTCTCATCGTTGATGAGGATCATAATGATGTCTGCCTTCTTGGCAGCCTCGGCAGCTGTGTATACGTCGAAGCCCTGTTCCTCGGCTCTCTTCCAGCTTCTTGAGCCTTCATAAAGACCGATGATTACGTTGCAGCCTGACTCCTTGAGGTTGAGCGCGTGAGCGTGACCCTGTGAGCCGTAGCCGATGATAGCGATTGTCTTGCCCTCGAGGAGTGAGAGGTTGCAATCAGCCTGATAGAAGATTTTTGCATTTGACATTTTGATTTCCTCCTTGCCGCAAAAGCGGTGAAAATAAATTATTTATATGTAAATAATAAACCGGTTAAATTGTGACCTCAGCCTTGCCCTTGTCAATGGCGATTGTGCCTGTTCTGACAATTTCGCGTATGCCGTAGGGCTTGAGCAGGTCGGTGAGAGTCTGGATTTTCTCGGCAGTTTCGCAGTATTCGAGCGTGATGGTGGTGTTCGCCACGTCCACAACCTTCGCGCCTGTCAGCTCGGCGATTTTGATAATCTCAAAACGCTTTGCCGCCGCGCAGTGAACCTTTATGAGAATAAGCTCGCGGCTGATGAACTCTCCCTCAACAAGCCGCTTGACCTTGATGACGGGAATACATTTGTTGAGCTGCTTTTCAATCTGCTCAACCACATATTCGTCGCCCCTTGTGACAACGGTGATTCTCGATACTGTCGGGTCGTATGTCACTCCGACCGCGAGTGAGTCGATGTTGAAGCCGCGGCGCGAGAACATTCCCGAAATCTTCGAGAGAACGCCCGCCTGGTTTTCAACAAGAATTGATAAAGTATATTTCATATTGCCACCTCTCAGAGAATCGACGGAGTGTCCGGGTGAACTCTGCACACAAGCACGAACGGCTCGTCGTTGTCAACGATTCTGCTGATGTATTTCTCGGCGTCCTCGTTGGAGCTTACCTCAACGCTGTCAATTCCGTATGCCTTGGAGAGAGCCACGATGTCCGGCTCCTCGTTGAGAATGGTGGCGGCGTGTCTGCCGTTGTAGTTGTTGTCCTGAAGCTCCCTTACCATACCGAGACGGTAGTTCCGCATTACGATAATCTTGATGTTGAGGTGGTTCTGCTTGATTGTCGAGAGCTCGTTGAGGCTCATCTGGAAGCTTCCGTCGCCGCACACAACCACCACGTCGCGCTTTTTGAGTCCGAGCTTCGCGCCGATTGCCGCGGGGATGGAGTAGCCCATTGTGCCCATGCCGCCGGTCGTGAAGAATCTGCCCTCACGAATGCGGAAGTTGTTCGCGCACCAAATCTGGTTCTGACCGACGTCCGCGCAGAGAATCGCCTTCGCCTTGAGCATGGAGCTGAGCTTGCCGATGAGGGTTCTCGGCTCAACATAGCCGTCAAAGGTGGAGATTTTGCTCTGGAAGTGAGCCTTGAGGTCCTTGACCTTTTCGTCCCATTCGTCGTTTATTTTGAAGCCGTCAATCTCCTCGATAAAGCTTTTGAGAACGTTATTCATATCGCCGACTATCGGAATGTCAACCTTGACGTTCTTGCCGATTTCGGCGGGGTCGATGTCGATGTGTATAATCTTGGCGCGCTTCTCCATCTGGTTCGGAGCCGCAATCGCCCTGTCGCCGAGTCTTGCTCCGCATACAATCGCGAGGTCGGTTGAGTGGAGCGCCTCGTTGGCGCACTGCCTGCCGTGGGTTCCGAGCATTCCGAGATAGAGCGGATGGTCGCTCGGCATAACGCCGATTCCCATCATGGTGGAGAGCACCGGAATCTGCGTCATCTCGGCGAACTTCCGGAGCTTTAGCTTCGCGCCCGAGCTGAGAACGCCGCCGCCCGATACGATAATCGGACGCTTTGCCTTTTTTATCATCTCAACGGCGCGCTTGACCTGAACGGTGTGACCCTTGGTGTTGGGCTTGTAGCTTCGGATGTTCACGCTGTCGGGATATTCAAAGCTTTCAATCTCGTTTGTCTGGATGTCCATCGGGATATCAATGAGCACCGGTCCCGGGCGTCCGGTTGAAGCGATGTGAAACGCTTCCTTGAAAACGCGGGGGAGATCCTCGGTTTTCTTGACGAGGTAGCTATGCTTTGTGAACGGTTCGCAGGCTCCGGTGATGTCAGCCTCCTGAAAGCTGTCGCTTCCGAGAAGGTCGGAACGAACCTGACCGGTGATTGCGATAATCGGAATGGAATCCATATACGCCGTCGCGATACCCGTTATGAGGTTGGTCGCTCCGGGGCCGGAGGTCGCGATGCAAACGCCCGGCTTCATCTTTGCGCGCGCATATCCGCTCGCCGCGTGAGCAGCGTTCTGCTCCTGACGGACGAGGATGTGCTTTATGTCAGAATCATACAGTGAATCATAGAAAGGACAAATGGTCGCGCCGGGATAGCCAAAGACAACGTCGATGCCCTCAGCCTGCAAGCACTTTACCATAATGTCTGCGCCGCTTATCATTGTGCAATTCCCCTTTTTTCATACTTACCACTCATTATATTACATATTAACGAAAAATTCAAGTGCTAATTGTCAAAAACGCCCAAAGCCGTCCACGGGGAATGGTTTTGGGCGTTCATTGAAAGTTGAGAGTTGAAAGTTGAAAGTTGAGAGTTGAAAGTTGAAAATTGAAAATTGTGGTCGGGCAGACCGAGTTTCCCTTTAAAAAGGGGTACCGGCACTGCTCCAACTCATAAATCAAAAGAGCTGACGCGAAGTCAGCCCTTTTTAGTATTGGAGTAAGGTGGGATATATTATACTACCTTTATGGTAAACTTAAATGTCTTCCAGTTGTTGACCTTGATCTTGAGGGTAGCAGTACCCTTTTTGAGTCCCTTTATCACAATTTTATTACCCGAGGCTTTTTCTACGATCTTAGCCACGCCGTTCTTGTCGTTTGTGTAGATGTTCTTGATCGAAGGTGCCTTTCCTATAATATCAAATGTCTGAGACTTTGATCCCTTTTTGATCTTATAATCTTTTCTGATCGAAAATCCGGGGTTTTTAGTTACTTTGAAAACTCTTGTGTAGGTATTTTTGCCTACCTTCACGCTGATTTTAGCAGTGCCCTTCTTGAGAGCTGTGAGCTTTCCGTTCTTTGTGAGCTTGATCACAGAGTTATCGGAGGACTTCCACGTCTTCAAGGTCTTGCCGTTGTACTTGAGCGCTGTTTCAATTCCACAGTGAATATTGTAGTTGTCGCTTGTAAAGTCCTTTTTAGTCATCATAACTTTACTCTTAAAGCCGTTATAGCTGCAATAGTAAAGCGCTTGGTCATTCGCTCCGAATTTCTCCTTATCAAGAGTGATCTTCATAACAAAGTTATCGACCTTTTTATTCTTGTCATAGAAGCCGATAGAATCATTATACAGGTTGATATCGCTTGATACAGAAGCTTCTTTCAGGTTTTTGCAGCTGTAGAATGCGTTGTTATAGATAACACCGGTCTTATTGATCGACACACTTCCTAATGCTGAACAACCATTAAACGCCTTAGTTTCAAGCAGAACAAAGTTCTCAGCGATAAAAGTTTTCAGAGCTTTACAGTTTGTAAAAGCATTAGTATAGATCAAGATATCGGATGTAGTTTTTACAGAAGTAAGTTTGGTGTTATTCTCAAAAGCATTGTTGCCGATAACATCTACTCTGTGTCCGTCGATCTCTGAGGGGATCTCAACGCTGTTTGCTGATTCATCAATAAACTTAGAAATATAAGCGGTCAGGTCTGTTCCCCGCTCCATAAGCTTATACTCAAAGCTACCGTCCTGTGATGTGTAAACTTCATCTTTCGGCTCGGGCGGCCATACATCCTCGTCGTCCCACGTAGCTCCGGCGGTGATCATTGAGGTCACGCCAAGGCACAAAACCATAATGATCGCAGATACTCTTTTAAAAAATACAGTCTTTTTCATTTTTTATTCCTCCTTTTTAATAATAATGTTTTGGCTTTCACTATATTAGTGTCAAAAAGTCGGAAAAAAGTTTCAATTTTTTTGAAAGTTTTTTTATTTTGGTGAAGTGCACAACATTCAACGCTTGTATTTGTGCAGGTTGACAACTAGAGCTGCAAAGCTCATAAATTCAAAAGGGCTGACCGAAGTCAGCCCTTTTGATATGTAATGTATTAGATAGCCATAATGGTTATATTGTTTTTTCGGCATCAAACATTTGATTTAAAGGCGAGCCCGTTTGCCTTAGCAAACATTTCAGCTTCACTGAAGCGAGGAGCCTTGACCAAGAAGCTCTTGCCTAAGCATCCGTCATCATTCTCCATACCGCTCATAAATCCAAACGCCATTCTTCCGATCAGCTCAACGCTTTTGGGAACAACGATAACGCCCCGCTTATCACCCGGCTTATAATTTTTAATGTCTACGTCAAAAGCGTCATAGAAAGCACAGGTACCGATAACCTTGACTCCGCTCGGAATCCTCAGCCTTGACATCTTGCCTGCGTTCAAAAAAGCGTAGTTGCAGATTATTCTGAGCGATTTTGGAAGATGTACCTTCATATCGTAACCTCCTTTGCATGCGGAAAATGCGTAGGGCATGATCTTGGTTACTGTATTTGGAACAACTATGTCATTGTCACTCTCGCTCGGTACAATATAGAGTGTCTTTTTGTTCTTTGAAATGAGCATACCGTTTACGGAGCAAAGATATTTGTTTTTAGCGTCTACAGAAAACTTTGCCTTAAAATAAAAGTCGGAATTACCAACCTTTTTCACATAACGAGGAATGGTGATCTTGGTTGTTTTATTATTAGCAACCAATTCGAGATAGAGAACTTCTACGACCTTTTTGCCATTGATCTTCTCGGGTATCTTTACCTCACCTGTCTTCTTTCCGCTGTAGCTTACAATATAAGCAGCGTTGCCTTTAACAAAATACTCAAACTTTTTGTAGGTCTTCTTTGAGCTTGCGCTCGCAGGAAAAGCAAACACAGCTCCTAAAACCATAATTAAAGCTAATGTAATTGATAATAAGCGTTTCATATCGAAACCTCCTTTATTAAAATATGAAGACTTGTTCATCTTCTATTATTGTAGTGTCAAAAAGTCGGCAAAAAGTTTCAATTTTTTTGAAAGATTTTTTGATTTTTTTGAAGTTTGTGGGAGTTGCACAAATTTAGAGAGGTGAAGTTGTGCAGGTTGACGGTGCTCAGGTAGACGGCTTTGTAACTAATTGGAGCCGCGGAGCGGCGAGCCCTCTCCCGGGAGAGGGTGTCACGACCATAGGGAGTGACGGGTGAGGGGCTACGTTGTTTTCCGTACTACTTTTCTGTAACAAAAAACGACTACTAATCAGATAGGTAGCCCCTCATCAGTCAGCTGCGCTGACAGCTTCCCCCAAGGGAAGCCTCGCGCTGTCGCGCTCCAAGCGGCCGTTATGACACTTCGAGCTTTAGCTTGAGCAGAACGCCGTTAACCTTGAGTTTAAGGGTGGTTTTTCCGCGCTTTAGTCCCTTGACCGTAAAGGTGCTTTTGTCGGGCTTGGGGTTCACAAATGAAGCTATACCCGCTTTGTCCTTGTAATAAACAACGTCATAGCCCTTGACCTTACCCTTGATCCTGAAGGCTTGGGTCTCTCCGTGGCGCACATATCCTTTGGAATACTGCAGGAACGGATCCCAAGTTTTGACCGTAAATGAATGTTTTCTGTTGTTTTCCGTGAAGCTGAGAGTAGCTTTGCCCTCGCTTACGGACACGCATTTTCCATTTTTTGTTATTTTCAAATGCTTCGTGTCGCTCGACTTCCAGGTGTTCAGCTTTTTGCCCTTGTAAAGCAGCTGAACCTCGGCGCCTGCGATAAGATTGCAGTAGTTTTTCTGACTATACTTCTTAAAAAAGCTGTTCTGTTCGATCGAAAAAACAGAATTGAAGGAGTGTCCAAAGTTGTTGTTATACAAACGATACGGCTCATCGCTATAGCGCTTCATAAAACGCTCTGTGGTCTTGCATACCACCTTTAAGTCCTTGTTGAATTTCAGCTTGCCTGACTTTGTTCTGTAATATCCGAGCGCATGATCTCCCGCGCTTTTTATTTCGCCGTATACGGTCACTTTTTTCAAATCCGGACAGTTAAAAAACGCTTTATTATCAATGTCGCTGCACATTTTCAGAGTTACGCTTTTCAGAGAGCTGCAGTTCATAAAAGCTTCTGCTCCGATGTTTGTTCCGGTATTTATAGTTACCTTTTTCAGTGAGGAGCAGTTTTTGAACGCTTTGTCACTGATAACTTCAAAGCAAAGCTCTTTATCTCCGAGATCTTTGTCGTATTCAAGAGTCAGAGTCTCGATCGCCTTGTTATTGGCGAAGCTCTTGTCCCATATGTTTCTGACGATGTGTCCGTCGATCACCGGGGGAACGACAACGTTCTTCTCGGTTTTGTTCAGGTATTTTGAGATATAACAGTACCTTTCGTCAACACCGTCCACGAAGCCCTCGGGGTCGATCGGCGCCAAAAGATACTCATAATTACCGTCTGAGGAACGGAATTTGTGGTTTTTAAAGTCATCAGCATAAAACACTGTTGTTGAGCTGAATGCGGTTATCACCGCGATCAAAAGCGCAAGCGCTGTTTTTAAATAGTTTTTCATTTTGATCACCTTGTAATTTCTTAACTTAATATGTTTCATAAAATTTCCTTCTGATAAGTGTTTTAATACTTTATGAATTCTGTACTATCGCGCTATCCTGACGCAAAACTTCGTATGTGCTGCCTACATAGATCTTAGCTACAGCATGGTTTATGTAGGAGCCTGATGTAGAAACTGTGAATTTGCTTGTCAAAGAACCTTTTGTCATTTCAATAGTTTTACTATCAGTTCTCACTGTTACCCATTCGCCGTCAACCTTTTTTTGCAGCTTGTTGGTCAGAACTATCTTTGTTGTGTTGCTCTTGGCTGTGACTGTGCTTTTGCAGGTAACGTTACCGGAGCTAATGTTTAAATTTGAAGTTAGTTTTGAAGATGTGTCCGAATTCGGCACTATCTGGTTTTCAGCCGCATTTGCGCTGAAGCATACCTGAAAAGCTAATGCTAGCATCATCGCTATAACAACTATACGCTTTTTCATCTAAAACACCTCCTTCCTTATGGTCTCTTTTTTTCCCTTCTATATATATAACAATCCATAAGACCGTTTTTTGATATTATTTTTGAAAAAATTTTCGGTTTTTTAAAGATTCAGCGTTTTGCACAATTTATTTGCAAAAAACTGGTAATATCGACATAGTTGAGATCATGCTTTTGTTTGCTTCTATATATATAACAATTCAGAAAGGCGTTTTTTGATATTATTTTTAAAAAAATTTTTGGTTTTTTAAAGATTCAGCGAATTGCACAACTCTGAGCGCTAGTGATTGTGCAGATTGACGGAAGACGGCTTTGTAGCTATCCGAGCCTTCCCTTGGGGGAAGGTGTCAGCCGTAGGCTGACGGATGAGGGACTACGTTTTTGCAAGAAGTGCTTTTGATAAGGAGTATTCTTTACTCTATATCACGGTTTCTGTTAAATGTTGGTTATTGTAACAATAAACTGAGATGTATCGGAAAAGTAGTCCCTCATCCGACCGATTCGCAAGCGAATCGCCCACCTTCAACACAAGGTATGGGTGTTGTTACCCAAAACAAGTTTTGGACAACACCTCACCCCAAGGGAAGGCTCGGTGCGTTTCCGCCACGTTAATTGCTCATTGCTCATTGCTCATTGCAAATTGCTCATTGAATTAACTTCGGCTTCTCAAAATCCTCATCGCCCAAAGCACGCACAGCATGCACACGCCGGTGTCGGCGATTACCGACATCCAGATTGCCGCCAGCCCGAAGAACGCCAGCACAATCACCGCCGCCTTTACGAGCAGGGCGAAAATTATGTTTGTCTTTGCGGTCGAGACGGTTTTTCGCGCTATCCTGAACGCCCTCGGCAAGCCGCTGAGATTGCCCGAGGTGAGCACCGCGTCAGCCGACGCAATCGCCGCGTCGCTGCCGAGCCCCATCGCAAATCCGCAGTCAGCCGCAGTAATGACCGGCGCGTCGTTGATTCCGTCGCCGACGAAGCTCACTGCCCTGCCTCCCGACTTTATGCTGTTCACATATTCGAGCTTATCCTGCGGCAGAAGGTTCGCCTTTGTTTCGTCAAGTCCGAGCTCCGCGCTTACCGCGTCCGCGTTGCGCTTGTCGTCGCCGGTGAGCATTACGAGCTTTTTGACGCCGAGTTTTTTCAGCGCTTTTGTCACGTCGGCAGCCTCGGCTCTGAGCTTGTCGCGGACTTCAATCTCGCCAATGAGCTCGCCGTCGCAGAGAAGATATACCGCCGAGGGCTTGCCCCCGTATTTTTCGGGAAGAATTCTTCTGCCGCCGCAGGAAATTTTCCTGCCGTTGTATGCGGCGGTCACGCCGTGAGCCGTTGTCTCCGAATAGCCGGTCATCTCCGGGAGCTCTCCGCTGTAAGCTTCAACAATCGCCCTCGCTATCGGATGACCGGAATTTTTCTCAACTCCGGCGGCAAGAGCGAGAATCTGCTCTTTGGTATAATTCTTATAAGGAACAATACTTACTATTTCAAGCTCGCCCTCGGTCAGCGTTCCTGTCTTGTCAAACACAACAGTGTCGCACGCGGCGAGCGCCTCGAGGTATCTTCCGCCCTTGATCAGGATTCCCTGCTTTGAGGCGGCGCCGATTCCGGAGTAATAGGCGAGAGGAACCGAAATCACAATCGCGCACGGGCACGACGCGACAAGGCACACAAGCCCCCTGTATATCCACACGTCAAAGCCGCCGAGGAAGAGCGGCGGAATCAGCGCAATCGCTATCGAAAGCAGCGTTACAATCGGAGTGTAAACCGACGCAAACCGCGAAATCAGCTTTTCGTTCCTGCTCTTGGTGACGGACGCTTCCTCAACGAGCTTTATGATACGGCTCGCCGTGCTGTCGTGGTAGCTCTTGGTGGTTCTTGCTTTGAGGAGAGTGTCGCCGTTCATCATTCCGCTGAGCAGCTCAACACCCGGCTTGCAGTCCAGAGGAATGCTCTCGCCGGAAATCGCCGAGGCGTCAACGGCACCCTCGCCGTCGGTAACAACGCAGTCGAGCGGAATTCGCTCATGGGGCTTGATTATTATGTCGGAGCCTTCCGCAACGTCCTCGGCGTCAATCAGCTTTTCAACGCCGTCAATTACAACGTTCGCGGTGTCCGCCTGAATGTTGGCGAGCTTTTCGATGCTCTTGCGCGAGCTTTCAACCGCCTTGTCCTCGAGCATTTCGCCGATTCCGAACAGAATCGTAACCATAGCTCCTTCGGCAAATTGCCCGAGACAGAACGCCGCGATAACCGCAATTGTCATCAGAGTCGTCTCGTCAAGGCGAAGCCTGAACAGCGATTTTACGCCGTTTATGCAAACCTTGTAGCCCGAGAGTATGATTGCGACCGCGCTGACTATCGCCGTTGCAATTGCGTTAACGCTCAGTATATCGAGCACAAGCGCCGCTACTCCAAACCCAATCGCAACGAACAGCAGGATGTTAGAGAGCCTTGAGCCCTCGTCGTGCTCGTGATGGTGGTCGTGATCATGCTCGTGATGCTCGTGCTCGTGACAGCCGCAGTGCCCGTCGTGGCAGTGGCTTTTTTCTTTGTGATTGTGACGGTGCTCATACTCCGTAACGGTTACGCCGTCCTCAATGCTGTCGGTGATTTGCTGAACCTCTGCTATTACGTCGTCGTCCTTCGCGTGTTCAAAGTACAGCGCCTTTGTCGCAAAAACAAGACTGACGTTTTCAAAGCCCTCGGTCTCGGAAATCGCCTTTTCGATTTTCCCGGCGCAGTTGGCGCAGTCGAGACCGTTCATACATAGCTTATATCTCATATTCTCACTCCAGAACGTGGTCGAGTCCCATCTCGATTATCTTCTTGACGTGGTCGTCGTCCAGCGAATAGTAGATTTGTTTGCCCTCGCGGCGGATTTTTACGAGCTTGTTGGTTCTGAGAACTCTCAGCTGGTGAGAAATCGTGCTCTGCTCCATCCCGAGGCTCTCGGCTATCTCGCCGACGGAGTGTTCGTCCTCGAACAGCGTGTACATTATTCTCAGCCGCGTCGAGTCGCCGAAAACCTTGAACAGGTCGGCGAGCTCAAACAGAACCTCAAGCTCCGGCATTTTGTCGGGTTTATTCATAATAACCTCCGAGATATCTGAACATATGAATAACTGTTCATTTGTTAATTGTATTATACCAATATATTACGCGCGTGTCAAGCATTGCGAAGGCTTTTTCGTTTGACAGAGTAAAAAAATTTTCCGAAAATTGCACTGTTTTGGGCAATTTTTGCTGTTTTTCCGGGTATAAGTAGGAGGAGATAATTATGTTTGAAAACGAGAACTACCTGACGGTGCCCTACTTCATTCTTCGGAATAAGTCGCTGAAGCTGGGTGAAAGGCTGGTCTTGTGCGAAATAATCGGTCTTGCGCGTCAAAACGGCTATTGCTACGCCGGAAACAAATACATCGCCGAAAAACTGGGTGTCTCGGAACGGCTCGTGAGTGAGTCGGTGACAAAGCTGAAAAAGCTTGGGTTCGTTAAGGCTAAGAACACTCACACCAAAATCCGTCAGCTCATTCCCGACTACAAAAAACTTGAATCAACGCAAAATTCGTATGACATGAACGCAGATTTCGTAGTTGATGAACGCAAAAAACGTAGTACCACTACTACGAAATCTGCGTA
>CAMHHL010000057.1 GCA_946184925.1 uncultured Clostridia bacterium
AACTATAAAGATGAGCGACAGAATGATAAAGCCCGCGACAGCAGCGGTCAATACCTTGCCGTCCAGAACACGGCTTATTCTAGTTTTCATTTTCATCAACCTTTTTCGTGTTGTTTTTTCATTATAACATATAGGTTTGAGAAAGAAAAGTTATAAAGGTCAAAAAAGCAAAGATTTGCAAAGAAGTTGCAAAGGTCGGGCTGATATACTGTAGCCACAGTCAAAGAGAAAAGCCCAGACACAAAGCCCTCGGAAATTGACTGAAAGAAAAAATATAAAACTTTTTTCAAAACCGCAAAGATTTGCAAAGAAGTTGCAAAGATCAACCTGATATACTGTAGTCACAGTCAAGGGAAAAGCCGAGGCGCAAAGCCCTCGGATAACGACCGCCGAAAGGAGAAATCACAATGAAAAACACACTTAAATCTATCCGCAACGGAATCTTAGCAAATTACCTTCCGACAGATCCGCTTGAACTTATAGCTTTCTTAGCCAGAAACCTAATTTTATTTATCGGAACCATTTTTGTTATCAAATTGATTTTTTATGAAATCATATAATAAATATTTTTTCAAACTATTTGAAAACCGCAAAGATTTGCAAAGAAGTTGCAAAGGTCGGTTTGCTATACTTTAGTCACAGTCAAGGGAAAACAAATCCGACGACATAACAACTTTATTTAAAAGGAGATAGCAAAATGAAAAACTTATTCAAAAACACAAACACATTAACAAAAACAAACAAAACAAATTCAATTCAAAAAGGAGAAACAACAATGAAAAACACAAGAACCAAGAAGCGCAACTTCAAAACAAGATTAATCGCAGCAGCCTTATCGGTAATCACAGTTTTCTCGGTAGGCACAATGACACTCAGCACAGCAACGGTAACGGCAAGCGCCGCAACCGCAGAGGAAACAGGTAAGAAAATCGGCATCGACGCAGCGGACGCCGCATTCGACGCCATCGGAGATCTTTTCCCGGGCGTAAACATTTTAGTCTCCCCCTTCAAGTCTTTATTCCATTCAGGTGTGGACGATAAGGATCCCATGGAGATCATAGACGAAAAGCTGGATAAGATCGACAGCAAGCTCGATGTTCTCGATGATAAGGTCAATGAGCTTAACGAGAACATCAACAAGAACACCGCGTGGATGGCACAGAAGGTACAGAACACAGCCGATATGAGCGAGCTCCGCGGAGAATTCAAAGGACTGAGCCCCCAGCTTGTAAAGTTCGTAAAGGACGTCAAAGCTATCGAAACAAACAAGGACCTCAGCAAGAGCCAGAAGATCATGCGTCTTGCAGCTCTGACAGACACGATCAGATACGACAATATCACGACATACGTATACAACATTTCGAAGTCAATGGACGGCACAGACCCCGCTTATGTGGATATGTTCAAGGCTCTTTATACAAAGGAAGCCATCAACTCTATGTTCGCGAGAGAAGCCTACAGGGCAGCTCTCCCCACTGCGGAAGCTCTTATTACGCAGTATGTTTCCGCGGCAGCTCTTATGCAGGAGTGCCAGACGGCAGTCAAAGCGGTTTCTCAATTCACCGAGGAAAACATCAACGAGCTCAACACAGCCTATGATGCCAACCTCTATAACAACTTCAACCAGTACAGACATTCTATGGATGATGACGACGCGGCAATAGCCCTGGTGGCGGCAGCTAACGGAGTTAATAACTTCCAAACAAAGTACGACAGACCTGTATACATCAACAAGAACGCCGACACAGCAGGCAGAGAAGTACGTCTGGATTATGATCAAGGCCGCCGTTGTGTATGGAATAAAGACAGAAGCGATTATCTTGACGTCGAAGGCAAGGTTAAGGAAAATGTTTTGACTATCAAAGAGCTTACCGCGATCGCTGATCATGTCCGCACCAAATTCCCCGCAAGAAGCATGTATGAATATCTGATAACCGATATGCGCATTAATGCAAATGTGACCGGTGACTGCTACATCATCCTCAGCGATGAGGTAAATATCAGCAAAACAAGAAATACCAAGATCGACAAATCCTTCAACGATGGTATATATAAATGCTGTGGTTATGACAGAGTAGGCACCGTCAAAGCCATCCGCATGGGCGACAGGAACAAGGCGGTCGTTGACCTCAAGCTCTTCACCTATCAGCAATGGGATGACGAGTTTATGAAGTCTATATTAGGAACCTATTATGCGGTCGGACTCAGCAATTCAACTTTATTCAAAGTAAAGATGGTCAGAGTATTCAACGCATAAAAAACCGATAACAACAGAAAAATAGGCTGTGATTCCGAAATCGGAGTCACAGCCTCATAGGTACTAAATAGCACTAAATGAACACCAAATAAGCCTCAAAACGCGGAACGTTAGTGCGTATGCCGAGCTTAAACAGACAAGAAAAACCCGCATAAACGCAGTGTTTATGCGGGTTTTCGGTTTGGTGCGAGTGTTCATAACGAACTTATGAAAAATTCAGGTCTTATCGGCAGTTACACACATTTCTCGCTCGCACATGGAGCGGTTCTGACGAAGAATGTTTCCATCATCGGCAGTAATTCGTTCGGTAGCTTCAGCTTTTTGCCGTGCCATAGTTTTAGAAAAAGAAACCTTACGATTTTCGTATTTGCCTTTGTAACATTTATCTCTATGAGGGCATCCTTCGCAGCTTTCACATATGTAGTAACTTTTTATGATTTCATAATCATTCTTTGTTTTGCACTTGCTGTCATAAGCGTGATTTAATCTCTTGCCGTTTGGACAAGTGAAATAATCTCCGATTTCGTCATAGCTGAGATTTTCTACACGGTAAATATTACTCTTGTATATTAACCAAAATTTATACTTTAAAGAATGCAATCTTTTTTATTCAAACTTCGTTTTTGTTGTTCATTTGTTGTTGTTTTTATGTTATAATAAAAAATATTAGTGAAACAAATCATAACCCCGACAACAAGGAGGTAAAAGTATGAGATTATTAAAGCGAACCGTGAGCGTTGTGCTGTCACTTATAATGATAGTCAGCCTGTTCACAATCGTACCTTTCACGGCGAACGCGGCTGACGCGGTTGAGTACCTTTACCGCACGTGGGACGCCCATCAGAACAAGGTTGTTGACCATACGGCGACCTGCAGCGACTATACCGCTGTCACTTCAACGTCTTCCGCTTTAACGCTTACAAGTGGGTGGTATGTCGTAAACGGCGACGCTGACATCACCGATCACCGTATTACCATCAGTGGAGAGGTTCACCTTATTCTTTTGAGCGGTACTATGGACTGCGAATACGGAATCAGGCTGTCAAAGGGCAATTCGCTTTACGTTCACCCGGGTAAAAACAGCTCGGGTACGCTTAGCGCGCGCACAGGCGGCGACGAGGAAGCGAACATCGGCGGCAACGAGGGTGAGAACTGCGGTGAGTTTGTATTCTACGGCGGCACTCTCAAGGCACATAATTTCGACTGGTGCTCGGGCGGCACAGCTATCGGCGGAGGCGGAAACGGCGGCAACTGCGGCAAGCTCAGCTTTTACGGCGGTACCGTAGACGCCAGTAACAACGGTGCGGCACCGGGAAGAAAGTCTTACGGCGCGGTTATCGGTTGCGGTAACGACGCTGATTCCACAGGCTCGGATTGCTATATCAACATATACGGCGGTACTATTACCGCCAATAACAGCACCGATTCAACCGCCGCGTGCATCGGCGGCGGCGAGGACTCCAAGTGCGCCCCGATCAACATTTACGGCGGAAAGATTACCGCCCGTTCCTACAACGGCGCGGCTATAGGCAGCGGTCAGGACGGTACAGCAAACACCATTACCATCAAAAACGCGGTTATTGACGCTGAGTCAGGTTACGGCGCGGCTATAGGCAGCGGCGAGGACAGCGAAGCAAAAGCCATTATCATCGAAAACAGTAATGTTAAGGCAGTTACAGAATTAAGTATGGGTCAGAGCCCTTCCGAGGGCGCGGCTATCGGCGGTGGCAACTGCGGCAAAAGCACAAGCATTAAAATTAGCAAGAGCGTTATTACAGCTTCCGCGAGAGGATACGGCGCGGGTATCGGCGGCGGCGACGAGAGCGACGGCGGCGATATCGAGATTACTGACAGTAACGTCTTTGCTCACAGCGCACAGGGCGGCGCGGGTATCGGCGGCGGCGACGAAAAGGGCTGCGGCACTATTACCCTCAAAAACAGCTTTGTCTGCGCTATTACCGACTCGGAAGTCAACACAGCGGGCGAAAAGTTCCTCAGAAATTACGGCGATTCCTACAACACCATTATGAACGCAATATCCAGTCCCGCTACTCCGGCTGAGGCAGGCTGGTACGCGGGAGGATACCTTACGGCTATGGTTATCGCGTATCTTATCGAGGGAACTCATACAGGCGCGGGCATAGGTAGCGGCGACAGCGGCAAGGTTGACAAAATCAACATTGACGGCTGTAAAGTTCTCGCTCTTGCTGGAGATTGCGGCGCGGGAATCGGCGGCGGCGACGAAGGCGGCTTCGGCGAAATCAATATCAGGAACAGCGATATTTATTCGCACGGCGGCGATTACGGCGCGGGTATAGGCACGGGCGACGAAGCTAAAACCTGCGGAAAAATCCATATTATGAATTCAAATATTGAAGCTGACAGCGAAACTGAGGGCGCGGGTATCGGCACAGGTAACGAGGTTGACGAAACGCCAACAATCGAAATAACGAGCTCGACCATCGACGCCAGGGGCGGAGCTTACGGAGCAGGAATCGGCGGCGGCGACGCTACAGGCGGCGGCAGTATCACAATCAAAGATAATTCATCGGTAAATGCTGTCGGCGGTAAGGACGGAGCAGGAATCGGCGGCGGCGAAGGCGGCAACGGCGGAACAATCAAAATATTTGATTCCAACGTTTCTGCTACAGGATTAGCCTGCGGAGCGGGTATTGGCTGTGGCGAGGACGGATATGATACGATCGTAAGAATATACGGCGACAGCCGTGTAGAAGCTTGCAGCGGCAACAGCGATGCCTCGGCGATAGGACACGGAGATAACGGTGTTTTTTATGATTCCAGTGTAAAAACATACATAGATGACGGACTTAAGGTCAAAGCAGGATCGTCAAGAGAAAGCACCTCGCTGTACTACGGCAATACCCGTTATAACGCGGTATGGAGCAACAAATACGCTTTGGTTTATTACTGCGAGCACGAGAACACGGAATGGTGGGGTCAGAACAACGACAGACACGCTTTGCACTGCTCCGATTGCGGAAAGTGGCTGACCTCATGGGAAGCTCATAACTGGGACTCAAACGATGTTTGCACCGTATGCGGCAGCAAAAGAACAACGCTTTCACTAACTATAATTGAGAAGGATAAGAACGGGCAGGAGGTCAGAACGGTCGAGTCAATAGACGGCTACAGCTCATACACGTTGCCCGAGTGTGAAAACGTTCCCGACGGATACGGGTTCCTGTACTGGAAGGTTTCCGATCCGGGCGACAAAACCTTCTTTTATCCTCCCGGAGAGAGGCTCAAAGCTTCATGGGCGAGCCCTGTTGTTGAAGCGGTATATCTGCCGCTCAAGGAAACAAAATACATTGATAAAAACGGCGCTGAAAAAACAGTTATGGCTAAGCAGGTCAGCACGTTGGAGAGTATGGAGTATCTGCTTCTGGTCACGGATGGATGGTATGTAATAGACAGAAATTTGGATATCATGGGTGTGACAAGGTGTTGCGGAGATGTCAAATTTATTGTTGAGGATGGTTGCACATGGTCTGCCGAAAAGTATCATTATAATCAGGATTTCCTTACGGAATACGGACGGGGACACTCGACATTTTCTCTTTACGGACAAAAGAATCAAACAGGTTTTATTGACGGAGGCTATGAGCGCGGTGTGTCCCTCTCATCGTTCAATCAGTACGGCGCGAAGCTTCGTTGTTATACGGCAGTATTCGAGGAATCATGCAGGATTTTCAGAGGCAGTTTTGATTCGTACGACGTTACGACAACACGTCATGGCGAACTAATTATTGACGGCGGAAATCATTATTTTACAGGTCTCTCCGGTGGAAATGCGGTTTCCCAAATAGGTTGGACAAAGCCGACCGACAGGATTAAGTTTTCGGTTCTCCGCTGTGATACTCCTATAAAAATTAAGGACGGTCAGGCGTTCAGAGATGATAACGGCAATATCTACAAGGGCGAGATCACTCTCGAACAGCAGGCGGCTCTGAGCGAGGGTTACAACGACAAGACGCTTACGCCTTATCTTGAGCATCACTACGGCGAGCCTCAGTGGAAGTGGACGAATGATTATAAGGACGCTACGGCATTGTTCAAATGTATTGATAGCGGTTGTGATGACGAACAGCTTGTAAACGCTAAGGTTACCTATGAGGATAATGATAATATAAGGACATCTACCGCGACCTGTGAGCTTAACGGTGAGACATACACAACGACGCACAGCGGCAGGATACGCTGGAATGTCAATGTAGAAAACTGCGCCCACGGCACTGTTACAGTTGATGAATCAACGGCAAAGGCAGGCGAGGTCATCAGACTTAGCATTACTCCTGACGAGAAATACACGCTTAAATCCTGGTCGGTAACGCCAGATGATCAGAGCCAAAGCGTTGAGACCGAGGACTTGCAGTTCACAATGCCCGAGAGCGATGTTACGGTAAGCGCTGAGTTTGTAAAGCTTGTAGACAGAGTTGAGCCGTATATTGACAACGACGGCGAATATCATCTCGGTACGGTTGAGCATTTTGAGCTTAACGGAAAGAATTACGCCGTTGCCGAGGATGGTTCTATAGGCGAAGAGCTTGATTCGCTCGATTTGAGCTACTTCGATTTTGTGCTCAACGGCGATAAATACCAGATTAAATACTACACAGGTCCTTACGATAACCTCACCGAGCTTGTGATCCCCAAGACTTACAATAGCAAGCCGATTACCTCGCTCGGTACTGATAACGAAGACAGGTTTATGCAGGGCAGCGGCGAAAAGCCGCAGTTCAGCCTCGTGCTTAACGAGAATATCACAGAGATTAAACAGTATTCGTTCTATACACAGGATGTTAAAGAGGTTAAGGGCAACACATCACGCCTTAAAACAATCGGCAATTACGCTTTCTCGTGGGGTAACTCGCCCGACAACTTTAATATTGATGTAAAGCTCGATTACGAGGGCACGATTACCTGCGGCTCGTACATATTCAATCACAGGAACGCTGTGCTTCGATTGAAGCACTCGACACGTTTAAATAAAACTTCATTATATGATCTCGGTGCTCAAAGCGTAAAATACATTTTCACCGACGCACATCTCTACAGCGAGCCCGAGTGGAAATGGGCTGACGACTACAGCTCGGCAAAGGCTACTTTTACCTGTACCGACACACGTTGTAAGCACACAGAGAAAGTCGACGCGACAGTTACAAAAACCGACTCGCGCGAGAAAACCGACTATACCGCGACGGTTGAGTTCGGGAACGATACCTATACAGATACTAAGACGGTAAATAAAACGCTGAGCAATATAACAGTTAACAGCAGTAACCACGGTACGGTCGCCACCGATAAAGTGCAGGCATATGAGGGCGAGGAGATTACTCTCACAATAGCCCCCGACACGGGCTATAAGCTCATCGAATTAACGGTCAAGGATTCCTCGAACAAAGAGCTTGAGGTAAAGGACAACAAGTTTACTATGCCTAAATCCGATATAACCGTTTCGGCGACCTTCGCCGCGAAGGATTACGCAATCAATTATTCTGATTATGACGACATCTGGCTGTGGGGTCCTCTCTACGCGAACGCGGGCGAAGAGGTTACTGTTTTCGCACACCCTCACAGCGGGTACGAGATTACCAAGCTGACTTATCGGGACGGCGCGGGAGACTATCATAATATTGACATTGACAGCAAAACCTTCACTATGCCTGCCTCTGAAATCAAGATTTACGCCACATTCAGAAAGGCAAACTATACAATCACATATGATACCGACGGCAACGGAACTGTTACAGGCGCGACATCCGCTCAATTCAACGAAAGAGTTCCTATCACCGTAACTCCCGATGAAGGCTACATACTTAACAATCTCTACGCCGAGGACACTGTATGGGAAGCCCCCGCCACTATCATTGATGATGATGGTTATGAGCTTATAATGTCCGACACTGATATTACTGTTTACGCCGAGTTCATCCCTTATACTCCCGAGAGTGCTCCGTACATTGACGAAAACGGCGAGTATCACCTCGGCAACGTCGCGTACTATGACGCGGGCGACGGAACCTATTTTGCTGTTGAGAACGGTACGCTCGGCGACAAGCTTGATTCCGTAGAGCTCAGCTACTTTGACTTTACCGACAATGGCAGCGAGTATCAGATAAATTATTTCACAGGCCCCACCGAGAACCTCTCGGAGCTTGTTATTCCCAAAACCTTCAACAGAAAGCCTGTCACAGTGCTCGGTACCGACAACAGAAGCGCGTTTGTTCCCAACTGCAATCCCAAGCCGCAGTTTACCCTTACTCTCAACGAGAATATCAGGGAGATTAAGGGCTACGCCTTCTACACAATGTGGGTAAAGAAGGTTCAGGGTGACACCTCAAGCTTGAGAACAATAGGCGATTATGCTTTCTCGTGGGCGAACAGTCCTAACAATTATAACCTCGATATAAAGCTCGATTACGAGGGCATAATAAGCGTAGGACGTGAAATATTCAATCATATGAATGTAACCGCCCGAATAAAGCACGCGACAGAGTTCAGCAGAGGCAACTTCTCGCAGCAGAGCATTAACTACATCTTTACCGACGACCATACCTACGGCGAGCCCGAGTGGACTTGGGCTGATGATAACAGCGAGGCTACGGCGAAGTTCACTTGTACAAATCCGAAATGTAATCATAAGGAAACTGTTGACGCGGCTGTCACAAGCGAGTCCTCACAGGGCAAAATCACATATACAGCGACTGCTCAGTTTAACGGAGATACCTATACCGATACAAAAATCGTAGATATTACCTACTCCGAGGTTGAAGCCGTTCCAGCGAAAATTCGTACGGCTGGAAATAAGGAGTATTACGAGGGCTCGGACGGCAAGTTATATGTAAAAGACGGCGACGAATACACCGAAACAACCTTAGAGGAAGTTACTATACCTGCTTTCATTGATGTAATGTTTAATCCTACATCAGATGTGGATGATAACCTCCAAAAATTCTTTGGTGAGGACAGTATGACTTACAAAGCGCTCAACTTCCTCGGCGTTCAGCTGAAGAGCGATAAAACAAAGCGCGATGTAAGGTTCATAACCGTTGTTAATTCCGATATTCTGGCGAGCGACGAGGTTAAAGACTACGGATATATCTTCACTGCAACCTTGAAATCTCAGAGCGAAGCGAGAGATAATATACATAAGCTTACTCTCGCAAACGCAAGTCATAAATACAGCTGTCTTGATACATACAACACGTTCACAGAAGAATACGGCAATACGGATTTCGGCTCGACAGATTATAAGTATGTAACAGCGGCAATCAACGACATTCCCGAAGGCTTCACGATAGGTTCAAGATTCTATGTTGAGCTAAAGGACGGAACGGTTCTTTACGCGACATATAATCCCGGTAATAATTCATATGACGGTTGCGCGATTAACTTTGACGCATACGTTGCATCGCTCGGATAGGAGGACTGATTTATGAAACAAAAATATATAACTCCTACTATTGAAGTAGATGAATTATTAAAAGAAGATGTTTTGCTGGCGTCAAATATGCCGAAACGGAACGGTATTTATAATATCGAGGATACAGCCAGAGGATGGACGCTTAAAGAAGTATTGTAAAAAATAATTATTTGAGGCTGTGATTTCAGACGAAATCGCAGCCTCACAAACTTTTTTTGTATATCCGCTATTGAAATTCGCAAGCAATGCAATGTAATACTACTATTGCCAAAACGCTTGTTGGTGACAACTCCCCAAACCCCTAAGATCGTCAACACGGTTGACGGCTGCGCGTTCAAAGAACACTGAAAACACGCTGCGAATAAAATTCTTTCGCCTCTGGTTCTTTGTATCTAATGTATAGCTGTCATTAAACGTGAATGGTTGACCGCATAAAGCCATTAGTTGACCGAAATAAAAAAACCACGGTAAAAACCGTGAATACTTGAAAAAACAAAAAGCCACAATTTTCTGAGCTTACATATATAGGGAGCAAGAAAATGGTGGCTTTTGTGTTGCCATTTTATATTCAGTTCTCAAAAAACGTGATAGGAATGAGAAAAACGTCACCATTGAATTGTATCAACGGTGACGTTCTTTCGTGGTGCGGATAACAGGACTTGAACCCTCGGCCCGCGGTTTTGGAGGAGATATTTTCAGCCTCCGACATCTGCGCCGTAATTCTCGCGGTAAGCTATATTCACATGATCCTATGCGATTCAGGGGGTATTAATGTGCGTTGTTAAGTACTTTCACAAAAACCTCATTTATTTGATTTTCGGCGTCAGTTTTCTATAAAATGATTCACGAAACAGGGGATAAAACCGCTTGACTTATGCGGATATGAATGGTATCATTTTGCAGTAGTCCGCACAAGTTGATATCCCCCGATCCCGCCTTTTGAGGCGGCCTTTGTACGGAAAAACGTGCGGCTAATAATAATCTAGAAGGTTTAATTATTTATGAAAAACACTAAGAAAACACACAAGCTTTCAAAAAGAATAATTGCCCTTACCTTATCCGTGCTGATGGCAGTTTTGGCGCTGTCCTCATGCGGCAGCACACCTTCCGAGGGAGAAGCAGACGGCACATCGGGCGAAAACAGCATGTTTATCCAGAGCCAGAAGGTTGTTGACTCTCCAAAGTGGTTAAAAAAGCTCGATGCGGCAAAGGACTGCGAACAGCTCATCGTTGTAGCGGGAGTGGGTAAGAGCACCTGCTACGTAAGTATGCACGAGAAAGACGCCGACGGAAACTGGAAGATGATTCTTCAGGCGCCCGGATATATCGGACTTGAAGGAATGGGAGATGCGGACAGCTATCACACCATCACTCCGATAGGCACATTCACCATTGACAAGGCTTTCGGTATTGCCGATGACCCGGGCTGTCAGATGGAGTATACCAAGGTGACCGAGGACGACTACTGGTCGGGCGATACTCGTAAGGGTATGCGCTTCAACGAGTTTGTCAGCATCAAGGACTATCCCGACCTCGATCTCGAGGAGAGCGAGCACATCATCGACTACACCTACGAGTACACATACTGTCTGAACATGGGCTACAACAGCGAATGTGATCCCGAGGAGGGCTCGTGCTTCTTCTTCCACTGTATGAGCCTTGTAAAGCCCTACACAGGCGGCTGCGTTGCCGTAAACGAGGCAATCATGAAGCAGATACTTCAGAAGATCAAAAACGGCTGCAAAATCACCATCAACAAGTCGGACGCTCTCGGCATAGACCTTGACGAAGCCCGCGACTTCGCCAACAAAAACATATAATTAATTCAATTACTAAAATAAGGGGCTTAGCGCGACAGCCCGACTTTTTGCCTTTTGGGCTAAATCTTTATACGTGTTTTTATAGAATTCAAGTTTAA
>CAMHHL010000058.1 GCA_946184925.1 uncultured Clostridia bacterium
ACGCTAAAAAATATGCTGAACGAAAGAAGAATATCATTACAATATAATCACAGAATGAGTTTCAGGCTTTAAATAAATATAAATATCCTTGCCTTACTGTCGAAATTATCTTAAATGATAAAATGACAGTAGGGTATTTTTATTTATAAATAATCTCATATATTCGACACAAAGTCCTGATTTTCGGACAGCAAATTTTGTAAAATTAAAGAGAACGAAAATTTTTCTAAAAAAGTTTACAGATTTTGGAACAATTTAGTGGTAGAAACGTCTATATAATATAGAGGTATCTAACCTCGGAAGGGAGATGAATACAAATGCCAATAAAAATAAAGCGTAAAAATGGTGAGGTTACACGGTACAAAAACGCCGAATATATCCCGCTGTTTTACTTTCTGCCAAAGTCGTTGCTCGACAAATGCGGCAACCTGCCGTTTCAGGTGTCTCGCTATCCGTATGAGCTGTTTCACGATTGGAAGCAGATTGAGCTGATAGAGAGCGACCAATTTAATCTGTTGATAAAGGACGCTTTTCACTATCTTGTATGGCCGTATATGGGCTTGAACGCCGGGCGGGAAATATACTCAGGTTATTATCCTGCTTGGAACTTTTCGCATATGCCGTCCTACTGGATAAAAGCCCTATACGACGTGGGAGTTTTGCCGTCGATAGAAGATGTCGTCAAAAAATTCACACCCAATACCTTATTCAATTTTGTCAGCGATGAATACGTTGACACAGTTTTGAGAGAGGTAGTTCCACAGGCAATGGAAAAGTTCGGAATGAACGATATTATTGCCGTGACAAAAGAATATCCTTGCTTTGAGGATTTTGATGACCGCCCCAGCAGACAAAAAACAGATTTCAAAAACCGCTACTATCACAACAAGACCAAGCACCCGATGATCTCTCTTGAATCATTTAAAGAGGAATACAAAGAGAATCACGATGATGCCGAGTGGGATATGATAGACGATAGTTTTGATTTAGAGGGCGATACTGCCTCAAAGATTGATTTGGAACGGTTTATGGAAACCTTATCCGAAACGGACAGGCAGATTTTGCAGCTCCGACTTGAAAAGTACACCTATCAGGAAATTGCGGACAAGGTTGGTTATGCTACTCACAGCGCGGCGAAGAAACACATTGATAAAATCAAAAAGCAGTACCAAGAGTACACAGACAAAGGAGCAGAATAGCACCTACTGATTGTTTTCGGTAGGTGTTATTTTTATTCCAAAAAACAGAAAACTTTATTATTTGATAACTGCCCCCACTTTTCAGGGTAGTTACATTTTTTCAGGAGGTATTTTATTATGAAAAGTTTTAAAGACAAAGTTATTATCGGAATCGACCACGGTTACGGAAACATCAAAACAGCAAACCATTGCTTCAAAACCGGTATAACCGCCCACGACAGCGAGCCGCTGTTCACAAAGGATATGCTTGTCTATAACGACAAGTATTATCTGATCGGAGAAGGTCACAAGGAGTTTTTGCCCGAAAAGCAGAATGACGAGGATTACTACGTTCTCACCCTCGCCGCTATTGCAACCGAGCTTTCAGGTTCCAACTTGACCGAAGCGGATGTTATTATCGCAGCAGGCTTGCCTTTAACTTGGACAAGCGGTCAGAAGTCGGACTTTGCAGCATATCTGTCAAAGAATAAAGAGGTGGAGTTTACTTTTCGGAATGTAGATTATCATATCCGAATATCTGATGTAAAAATCTATCCGCAGGGCTATTCGGCGGTTGTGCCGATTAAATCAACGCTGAAAGGTTTGAGTATGGTTGCTGACATCGGCAACGGTACGATGAATACGCTCTACCTTGTAAACGGCAGACCGCAGAGCGGTATGATGTACACCGAAAAATTCGGCACTTATCAATGCACCCTCGCTATCCGTGAGGGATTTATGCGAAAGACGCGCCGAGAGCTGAACGACTATATTATTGACGAGGTGCTGCGAACAGGCACGGCAGACATTCCTGATTCCGACTTGGAGATTATAACTGCTATCGCTGAGGAATATGTAGCCGAAATCTTCCGCCGACTGCGTGAACACCACTATGATGAGGACTCGATGGATCTCTACGTTTGTGGTGGCGGCGGTTGCCTGATTAAGAACTTTTATCAAGGCAGCTTTACCCGCGTAAAATTCATTGACGATATTTGCGCCGCAGCAAAAGGCTATGAATATCTCGCAAACGTTTATCTGAGAGCCGAGGCGAAGAATGAAAGATGAGTACAAAATGACGGTGCGCTTCGATTTGACCAACGCTCGTGAACGTGCGATTGCCGAATATCTGCAAACCCTCGACGTAAAGAAGTACCACTCCCGCAACCGCTTTATAATTGAAGCTCTTGCGGAGTATGTGGATTTACAATCAATCACCCGTGAACACCACGACGAGGATATCCGAAGTATTATCCGTGAGGAAATGCGGGCTTGCTTTGCGGAAGCAAACTTCGCTCCGCAGCCCACAACAAATACTCCGCTTCTAACCGCCGAACAGCAGGCAGAAGCCGAACAAGGTATTCTGGACGACCTGAAGCTGTTTGATTGACGGCACGATGACGGCGTTTCTACACAGAGAATCCGAGATTGACGGCAAAATGCCGTCATAGCTATATAATCATAAGATAAATATAAATCAGCAGTTTAAGACACAGCAAACAGGGTAAAAATCACACTCCGTGGCTGTGTCTTATACTGTAGCGAGCATAGGTTTTGTAAAGCCAAAACCGACGGCGTGTACGCCGAAAGGGGCTTTGCCCCTGTAACCCCATATAGAAAGGACAATCAAATGCGAGAACGAAATACAATAATTAATATCCGAGTGACGGATAAAGAGAAGAAAGCCCTGGAGCGCTCCGCCAAGCGTGCAGGACTTTCTCTCTCGGCTTTTTTACGCAAGGCAGGATTGAATGAAAAAGTATTCGTCAAGCCGAGTGCTTCTCTATTTAAAGCCTATGAAGCAACGGAACGCCTGCTTAAAAAGTTCCCATCATTTTCAAAAGGCGATATTGAGGTCTGCCTGATAGATATTGAGGACAAGCTGCTCGACGCATATCACGAAAAGGAGGCGGACAGCGTTGGCGACAACAAAAATATGGGCAATTAAGGACAGCCTTTCCCGCGTACTTCAGTACGCTTCCAATCCCGACAAGACAACCTACTCCGATTTGCAGGCGGTACTTCATTATGCTGAAAACGGAAAGAAAACCGTCAGCGACGATGAAGAAACCTGTTTTGTCACAGGCGTAAACTGCAACGCAGACACCGCCTTTGAAGAAATGCTGTCCGTTCAGGAGCGTTACGGCAAGACGGGCAGAAACGTAGCCTACCACGCCTATCAGAGCTTTAAGACGGGCGAGATTACTCCTGAGCTGTGTCATCAGCTCGGCGTAGAGCTTGCAAAGAAAATGTGGGGCAGCGAGTATCAGGTATTGGTGGCGACGCATCTGAATACGGGTACGCTGCACAACCACTTCGTCACAAACAGTATAAATATGTGGACGGGTAAAAAGTTCAACTGTAACGAGGGAGCGTATTGGCGTTTCCGAGGGCTGTCCGATGAGCTGTGCTCCGAACACGGCTTGACGGTTATTAAGAATCCAAAGGGCAAAACTCCCCGTAATATTTACTTTGCCGAAAAGAACGGAGAGCCGACCACCTTCAATCTAATGCGTGAAGCGATTGACTTCAGTATAGAGCATTCATACAGCATTTCAAGCTTTGAGCGTGTGATGAAAAGTCAGGGTTATATCGTCAACATCAATCCTCGGCGGAAATACTGGACGATACGCTCTGCAAACAGTGAGAAGTCTGTAAGAATGTACCGTTTAGGTGATTGTTACACCAATGAAGCCATACTCCGCCGAATCAAAGTTCATTATCAACAGTACGGTTACAAACATTTTGACGAATATCATTATTCCAGAGTTAAAATGAGAGATTTTCAACCGAAAAGAATCAAATACCGTGGCAGTTTCAAGAAGCTCAAATGCTTTAGCGGCTTGTACGCCAAATATCTGCACTACCTTTACCTGATGGGTAAGTTGCCGAAGTGGAATCAGCGCAGACCGCTAACACCCGAAATGCGTGAAGCGTGGCGACGTTTAGACAGATATTCACGACAGGTAACTTTGGTCGCTCACAAGAATCTGAATACGCTCGACGATGTGCAGAGCTTTATCAAAAAAACCAATCAGGACATCAAGGAAGTCACCGAGCTGCGCCAAAAGCTATATAACAAAATGCGTCGCTGTGATAATGATGAGCGATTGTCAGAGCTGAAACAGAGCCGTGATGATTGCACAACGCTTTTACGTCAGCTCCGCAAAGAGAAACGGATTGCCGAAACGATTATCGAGGACGAGCCGAAAATAAAAGAAAATATCCGCATAGAAATGCAAGCTCAAAACCTTGCACGCGGAATCAAACCTAAAACCAAAACTAAACAAAGGAGTTACGAACGATGACTAATATATCAATCAACAAATTACACGAATTCAAAGACCATCCCTACAAGGTGCTGGACAACGACGAGATGAACAGCTTGATTGAGAGCGTTCAAGAGCAGGGCATTATGTCTCCGCTGATTGTCCGTCCGCTTGAAGGTACAACCGACGAGTACGAAATCATATCGGGACACCGCCGTTTCCGTGCGGCTCAAAAGGCAGATTTAAGCAAAGTCCCTGCCTTTATTCGTCCTGTCAGCCGTGATGAAGCGGCAATAATGCTCGTTGACAGCAATCTCCAACGTGAGCATATCTTACCATCGGAAAAGGCGTTTGCTTACAAACTAAAGCTTGAAGCTATGAGCAGACAGGGTTATCGATCCGATTTGACTTCCAACCAAGTTGGTCGGAAGTTAGAAACAGCTGACTTTATAGCTGAACAAGTAAACGAAAGCAAAACACAGATTCGTCGCTATATCCGCTTAACTCACCTTATCCCTGAAATTCTCAATATGGTTGATGAACAGAGGATAGCGTTCTCCGTCGGAGTGGAGCTGTCCTACTTAACCGAATACGAACAGCAGGATTTACTTGAAGCGATTGAGTTAGAAGATAAAACGCCCTCGCTTTCACAGGCTATCCAGATGAAGAAGCTCTCACAGGCTGGTACACTTGACAGCGAAACAATAGAGCGAATTATCTCCGAGGAAAAACCAAATCAGCGTGAGAAAATTAGTTTTCAGCTTGATGATTTAAGTAAGTATTTCCCAAAGAAATACAGCCCGCAGGATATTTACAATAGAATGTTGAAATTAGCGCAGGACGATTACAGGCGCAGACAGAGAAACAGGGAGGAACGATAATGAGCATTATTCAATCCTTATACGGAAACGACCACGAATACAAAATTAACGGCGCTACCTATATTGTGTCAGCGGCGTTTAAGCACACAGGGCGGAAAGAGAACAATACTTCTTTTCCGACTTGCGTCAAGAAAATATTGAACAGCGATTTTACACATTTGAGTATCACTGAGGAAGATGATACAATCATCGTAGAAAATGTGTGTTCGGCTGTCGGAAAGGAGGATAACATTGCAGTCGAAGAAAAAACAACCTAAAGTCGGCATCACCGCTCTTTACTGCCGTCTGTCCCGTGATGACGGCGTGGAAGGTGACAGTAACTCGGTTGCTAATCAAAAGAAACTGTTAAAACAGTACGCCAAAGAACACGGGCTTGAAAATACCCGCTATTATGTTGATGACGGTTACACAGGCACAAACTTCAACCGCCCGGGCTTTCAGAAGATGGTAGAGGATATTGACCTCGGCTACATCTCAACCGTTATTGTCAAAGACCTCTCCCGTTTAGGCAGAAGATACGATACCGTCGGATATTACACCGATACCTATTTCCCTGACCGTGATATTCGCTTTATCGCTATTAACGATAACGTGGACAGCGATGAGGGCGAGAATGAAATTGCTCCGTTCAAGAATATCATCAACGAATGGTACGCAAAGGACATCAGCAAGAAATGTCGTTCATCATATCGAATTCGTGGCAGCACAGGTGAGCCGTTATCTCAACCGCCTTACGGATATATGAAAGCTCCAGACAACAAAAAGAAGTGGATTGTTGATCCCGAAGCGGCACAAGTCGTAAAGGATATATTCCAAATGGCGTTAGAAGGCAAAAGTAATGAAACTATCGCCCGAATCTTGCAGGAGCGTAAGGTGCTGATACCTATGGCGTATTGGCAGGAAAAAGGTTTCCGCCGAGGCGGTAAAGTAACACAGCCTAATAAATATCGTTGGTGCAAAACCACCGTTACAAAAATCCTCACTCAGCAGGAGTATTGCGGAGATATTATCAACTTCAAGACTTATTCCAAATCATATAAGAATAAGAAACGTTACGATAATCCCAAAGAGAATTGGGTAATCTTCAAAGGCGTTCACGAGCCGATTATTGACCGTGAGAGCTTTGAGTTAGTGCAGAAGCTGGTAGTCAAAACGAAACGCCGCGCCCCGAAGGAGGACAACGGCGAGAAGAATATGTTTTGTGACTTTCTGTACTGTGCCGATTGCGGAAGTAAGCTATGGTATCATACGAATACCGTCAATAAGGAAATCCACTATTTCAGTTGTTCCAACTACAAGAAGGACACAAGAGGAAATTGCGAATCCCGCCATTATATCAGAGCCGACGCTATTGAGCAGGTGGTAATGTTGGAGCTTCGTCGCTTGGCAAAGTATCTTGAATCTCACGAGGACGAGTTTGCCGAGCTTCTCGCCAAGAAAACCAACGCTGATATGATAGCGGAACAAAAGCACCTTGAAGCGGAGCTTAATAAAGCCACTGCCCGAAACGGCGTTATCACCAACTTATTCTCAAAGACCTATGAGGATAATGTTTCGGGAAAGCTGAGTGACGAGATGTTTATGGAGCTATCGCACAAATACGAGGTTGAACGCCTTGAACTGAAAACAAAGATTTTCGAGTACAAAGAGCGACTTGCCAAAATCAGCGAAATGGAGCAAAACAAAGATGACTTCCTCAAAGCTGTCAGAAAGTTTATGGAAATGGAAACTCTCACCGCACCAATGCTCCGAGAGCTAATCGACCATATCGACGTGTACGAAAAAGAAGGCGGCAAAAAGAATTACACACAGCGTATAATTATCTATTACCGCTTCGTAGGTTTCTTGGAGTTACCCGAAACCGACGGAGAAAACTACAAAGCCAACACCCGAAAGGGCGTAGATGTGGAGTATATCCCAACAGCAAAGTCCGCATAAGAGAAAAGTGAGCAGGCGCAATACCTGCTCACTACATACAAATCAGAAGAAATTGAATAAAGAATGAGTGTCCATAACTTAAATCCGTTATGAACACTCATACTGGTCGAGGTGACAGGACTTGAACCTGCGGCCTCTGCGTCCCGAACGCAGCGCTCTACCAAACTGAGCTACACCTCGTTAATCAACAAGTGGTATTATAGCAAAAATATAATGCGTTATTATTCTAAATTGGAATAATAATAAATATATTCATCATTATTTGTTTTTATGCTGCAAAGATTTTTTGAAAAAACTATTGACAAATTTTGAAATTGAGATATAATAGACAATGTTGTGAGAAACACAACACATATTGAGGAATAGTGTAACGGTAGCACGACAGACTCTGACTCTGTTTGTTGGGGTTCGAATCCCTATTCCTCAGCCAAAAAGGAAAGCAGTCCACAAGGGCTGCTTTTTCTTTTGAGGAATAGGGATTCGAAAGGGCGTTAAGAAAACAGTCCGGTGGACTGTTTTTAGCCCGTAGCGTTGATGATGCTTTTCCAATCCCACTATGGTCGGGTTCGAAATGAACACAATCTATATATAAAACTTACTATTCCTCAGCCAAAAAGGAAAGCAGTCCGCAAGGGCTGCTTTTTCTTTTACAAGGGTTGCTTTTTTGAGGAATAGGGATTCGAAAGGGCGTTAAGAAAACAGTCCGGTGGACTGTTTTTAGCCCGTAGCGTTGATGATGCTTTTCCAATCCCACTATGGTCGGGTTCGAAATGAACACAATCTATATATAAAACTTACTATTCCTCAGCCAAAAAGGAAAGCAGTCCACATGGGCTGCTTTTTCTCTTTGTGCATAGCATATATCACCTGACAACGTACTAAAGGATATACACTCTGATTTCACTTTATCTTATTTACACCTTTTTCAGTCTTACGTCCGTGCCGAAGAATTCGAGACGGGTTGTTTCGCCTCCGATTCGTGAGACAAAGCGCTGGGAATAGGTCTCCTCCATTTCGGAGTAGGTCATATTCGTATTGATGATAACCGGCTTGCTCTGAATCAATCTTGTGTTGAAAATGTTGTAAATCGCCTTGGTGCTGAACTGTGTGTTGAATTCGGTGCCAAGGTCGTCAATAATCAGCAAATCGCAGCCGAGAAGTGTGTCCTCGATGGAAGTGTCCTCTCTGTCGCGGGAAAAATGCTCTTTCTCGAGCTCCTTGACCATTACCGGAGCAGAGATATAGACAACTCCGTAGCCTTTTCTGGTCACAACATCGGCGATTGAAAGGCTGAGGTGAGTTTTTCCCAGCCCTGTGGCTCCGCGCATAAGAATGCTCCCGGAAGATTTTCCAAAGCCCTCTGCATAGCGCTTGCAAAAATCGAGATTGCGCCTCATCTGCTCATATGGTGAACGTGGAAAGCCGGAATCTACGTCCATGCTATAGAAACCGAGGTTGAAGTCCTCAAATTTGCAGAACTTGAAATTCGACTGAGCGTTGAGCTCTTTGCAGGCTGCGTCAAGCATTGCACGTCTGAGGCAGTTGCACATCACGGTACGGTTGTCCTGCTCAATGTAGCCTGTGTCGTTGCAATGGGGGCAGTAGTATTTTGGCTCAATATCTCTCAAAGTATAGCCCTTGGAGCCGAGAAGCTGCTCATATTCGCGGCGAAGCTCACGGCTTTTGTTCCTCAGATTCTCGAGTTCCTGCTTAACGTCGCCGCCGCGGAGAACGGTTCTTCCGGCTTCGATTCCGCAGGAAGCAATTTTGCGCTCATACTCGCGCGCCTGAGGCACCTGAGCATATATTTTTTCGCGGCGAAGCTCAGCGTCTCTCTCCGCGTTTGCGCGGCGGCTGCTGATTTTTCTCGCGGCTTCCTGCCGCACTTCCTTGCTGTAACCCATATTCTACCTCACTGAATTTTTTCAAGTACACTAATGTCGTAGGAAGCCTTCTGCTTCTTTGTGACTGACGGTTTCTTGGTGTCGAGACGTTCGATGTCGTCGGGTGTGATAATTCCGGCAGAGTGCCAGCGCTCGAGTATCTTGTTTATGTAGCTCATACCCAGCTTGCCGGTGTTATCAACGCACCTCTCGTAGGCAGCGCGGAGCATATCGTCGGAAAACTTCCATTCCCCTATCCACCTGTCGGCGTATTCCAGCTGCTTTGCGGTCGGCGAACCGACATTCTTCAAGCCGAAAACCGAGCTTACTCTCGACCAGTTTATGCCGGACTGTCTTGACTGCTTAATCTTATTATCGGCGGCTTCCATGCTGTCGATACCCTCGTCAGCCCACTTCACACCGATTCGCTCAATTGCGCGGATATTCGACTTGCCGATGCTCACGCAGTAATTGACGAGCAGGGTGATTACCTCGGCAGGAAGTCCGCAGGTATCATAAAGCATGACAATCGTTGAGGTGTCTCCGTTCGAGAGCGGCTTTGAGAGCGCCGCTTCAACCTCGGAGAGCAAAGCCTGAAGCGTGCTGTCCTCGGAAACGAGCTGAGCCGCGGTAATTAAATCGGGCTTCATCGGGCGCGGAACGGCATGCTTCACCGCGGCAGGCTTCGGCTCGGATTTCGGCTCGGGCTTTTCGGCGACAGGTTCGCCGAGCTTAGGTTCGAGAGATGAACCGTTATCCGCGAGAACGCCGCGCTCTATCCAGAAGGATATGCAGTCGTCAATGTCGTCCTCATGAATGCGAAGAGTATCTGAAATTTCTTTTTTAGAATAATCTATTTCGGAATTACGCAGGAGAAAGAGCAGAACCTTTAGCTGGTTCGGCGAGGCAAGCTTGAGATACTTGTCAACAACGCCTGTCGGCACGGCAAAAACCGAGCCCCACTCCCCCAGATTTATTTTTACAGACATAAAAACATCCTTTGCAGTGATATAATGGTAGTATAACACAAAAGTAACGGGAACGCTACAAAATTCTGCAAAATATTTCTTGACTAATTATTTTCGGCGGAATATAATAGAATAACAATGCGGATGTAGTTCAATGGTAGAGCGTCAGCTTCCCAAGCTGAATGTTGCGGGTTCGAGCCCCGTTATCCGCTCCATAAATCAGTGGGTACACTAAAAGTGTACCCACTGATTTATATAGCAATAAAAATAACGGGGCTCGAAGCCGACCGTTAAGAAAATGTGCCGGTGGCACATTTTTAGGGAGGAGCGTTGATGATACTTTACGGCGCTCGCAATGGCAACAAACGATATCAATACTTCACATCAAGCCAAACGCACGTTATCCGCCACCTTATTATAACGGGGCTCGAAGCCGACCGTTAAGAAAACGTGCCGGTGGCACGTTTTTAGGGAGGAGCGTTGATGATACTTTACGGCGCCCGCAATGGCAACAAACGATATCAATACTTCACATCAAGCCAAACGCACGTTATCCGCCACCTTATTATGACGGGGCTCGAAGCCGACCGTTAAGAAAATGTGCCGGTGGCGCACTTTGCATAAATAAGGTGCCGGATTAACAACCATATATTTACAAACACAAGTTCAAGCACAACTTTGAGAAATATAAGACCTGAAAAAACAAAGAAAATTACGAAAGTGTTAATTAAATCGCCGACAATTATCGAAGTAAAACAGTCGTATTGACGTTTCGGAATAATTCTGATAGAATGTATTGAAAATGAGATTAAAAACCGACATAAGTCATATAATGAATCGGAATACAGTTGATCAAGGAGGCAATTATGACACACACCTATATCCCCTACGGAGTTTGCTCCAGGCAGATTTCCGTTGAAATTGACGACAACAACAAAATTACAAACTGTCGCTTTGTCGGCGGATGCTCAGGCAACACGAGCGGAATCGCATCGCTTGTGAAGGGTATGGACGCAGATGAAGCCGTCAGAAGGCTCAAGGGCATCGACTGCGGCGGACGCGGAACCTCTTGTCCCGACCAGCTCGCCTACTGCATTGAGGAAGCTCTCGAGAAAATGTAAATCAAAGCCGGCTCACGGAATGGTATGCTCCCTTTATGGAAGACAGTGAAATAAAAAACACTGTTAACCATGA
>CAMHHL010000059.1 GCA_946184925.1 uncultured Clostridia bacterium
GGATTTTAACGAAGCTATTGAAGCAAACAAAAACATATATTACCCCAAATATCTATTACGGGACAATCGGGCAAGGCAAAGTTATAGAAACGAAGCGAAGGGAAACGCTAATCTGTTGACAGATATTTTTGTCCTCGATATTATTCGTCAGGAGTTGAAAAACGATGATCCACGCATACAACGAATTCTATCTTAATGATGCTAAGAAAACGCTTGCGGCAATGTTCGATTTCGCTGTGAATGATTGCATGTTTAACATCGACGAGTTTGCTTCCTTTTTTGTCAAAACCGGCTATGCCAAACAGTTTGAAACCGGAAACCCCGGTGTTATATCTGGCGTGTCGGGTGTTGAGTTAGCCAATAAAATTATTTATAAGGTTTTTCATGAGGATAACTCTAAAGCCGCGATACAGCCTGTTAATAAATCCGGTGAATACTGGGCAGGTTGGGTATTAGCCGATTATCAATGGTATAGTGCCTACAGATTCAAGGATATTTTTGATAAGGTAAAAATGTCCGAAATTGTTGATATGTACGAGTTGTTTCACGAAATGGACATCACTCGCTTCTATGAAAAGATGGATAGCATTATGGACGGTAATACACCGGTAACAAGGCTTAAAACTATTCGCGAAGCCGCAGGATTGTCGCAAAGTGTACTTGCAAAAATTTCGGGAGTATCGAAACGCTCAATTCAAATGTACGAGCAAAGAAAAAACGATATTGATAAGGCACAAGGACAAATCTTATATAAGCTCGCTGTTACACTCGGCTGCAGCATCGAGGATTTGTTGGAAATGCCAATGTTGGAAAAATAATATCTAATAGGAGTTGGAACAAATGATTTTATTCGTAACAATTAAACTTGAATATTTATGCAAGTTCTGAGTAATTCACTATAGAGCAAAATTAAGGCTGCCGAGCGGCAGCCTTTTCCTTACAGCATATTGATAAAACCGTCGAACGCTCCGTTGAGATAGAGATAGAACAGCAGCGTTCCGGCGCACAGCGCGGAGAGCGCGATGATTAGCAGAATCCAGAACCTCCGCATTTTGTCCTTGGGCGGCGGAACCTCAACGTCAAAATTATCGTCATCGTCCGCTATTCTGACCGGCTTTTTGTCCTGCGGTTTCTTTTTCTTGTCCTTGGGATTGAAGATTTTAACATCGTCCTCGTCCGTTTGCTTTGAGGCAGGGGAGTAGACCTTGACGTCATCTGCCGGGAGCTCAAAGCTGGCTTTCCTGCCCTCAGCCCTGCGCTTTTCGGCAATCTCGTCATACACGGAGCGCGCCGGCTTTTCCGTGGGCTTTGGTTCGGGCTTCTCCGCAGTCTTGCCCTCGGGCTTCGGTTCGGGTTTTACGACCGGCTTTACTGCCGGGCTTCGTTTTGCGTTCACCGGAGGCGCGGGCGACTTCGGTTTTTTATTGTTATCAGTCACGTTGTGCCTCCTTTCCCTTGCGGCTCAATCAGAAGCCGTACATCTCCTCAAACAGCTTTATTCCGGATTTGGTGCGGAAAATCTTCTCCTTAACGTTCTTTGCCAAATCCATGCTTATGTGATCCTCATAAATATTCGTCAGGAAGTCCGCCTCAAGCAGAACTCTGTAGGCGATGTTGTCGATGCCCTTGTAGGTGTGATGATGGGCAATAAGGTAACATACCTTGTCGATGAATTCTTCCTCAAAGCCAAGCTCCCTGAGCAGCTTTTCAGCCTCCGGGGGACCTTCCTGCTCCTGATACTCGCCTGCGGCTGAGCCGAACTTCTCCTCGGCAAGCTTGACGCCGATGTCGTGAGTTATCGCGGTTATCTCAACCAGGAACTGAACGTCCGAGTTCATCTCCTCGTTAAGGCAGATTGTCTTTGCAATCGAATGAACCTTGAGAAAGTGATGAATTCTTCTCACGTCACCGTGAAAATAGTGAATCATCGCGTTAATCGTATCGTTTACCTTTGACATTTTACTTTTTCCTCATTTTTCTGATGTATTTGAAGGTTTCGTCCTCGCCCTTTTCCTCGAGCATTCTGAGGAGCTTTTCGAGCTCGTCGGAGGTCTCGGGGTGAATGAGGCGCGTTTTCTTTGCCTTCATAAAATATTCAAGCGGATGTGAGTCCGTATAGTTTTTGCCGTTGTAAATTTTGCTTGCCGCCATCCTGTCGCAGAACATCTCAATCAGGAATTTTTGCGGCATTTTTACGCCCTTGAGCTGCTTTGTGACGCTGTCGTAGTCAGTCCAGTATTCAAAATGATGGCGGTTGCGCCCCTTGTGGTGCATCCACGCCTTTGAATATCCGTACTCCTCGCGCTCGCCCTCGTTCGGAGAGCGTGTGCCGAGGTAGTATTTCGCGCCGGGAATGAACTCCGTCGGCGAATATTTCGACAAATCGTGCAGAAGTCCGCGAACCGGTATCCCTGCCCTGAAGCAATGGGCAATAACCTTGTGGCGGTGGCGTGTGATTGTTATGAAGTGCTTAATCGGATGTGCCATCTTCGTCCTCGGGATACATATTCTCGGTCATCTTTTTCAGTGTTTCAAGCGAGGTGTAGCCCTGCATGTTGATTTCCTCGCGGGTGATTGTGTAGAGGTTGGTGTCGAGCGCCTTCAGGGTGGAGAGCGTCTCGCTCGATTTCAGGCACTCGGTCACGGCGTCGTTGTCAACGAAGATGTAGTCGGGATTCGAGAGTCTCAGCTCGGCGAGGTCAACAACGTCGCTCTCCGCGTTCTTAAAAACATTGACGGCGCCGGTGTAGTCGAGCATTGTAGCCGACCATGTTCCCGGCGAGGCTGTTTTGAGAACGCCGTTTTCGATGTAAAGATAGCACGCCGTTTTTACGACGGAATAGCTCTGGACAGCGCTCTTGACGTCGCGCATTGTCGAGAAAATCTCGCTGTAAGCCTTCGACGCTTTTTCGGCGCCCGCGATGTTGCCGCCGAGGATCGTGCCGAGCTTTTTGTAGAGCGATTTGAGCTGCTTCGGGGTGTTGGCTTTCTCGAGGGTGATAAGCTTCGCGCCGTTCTTTTCGATTTCCTTCACGAGCTTTGCGTCCGTCTCGCCGACGGTGAGGACGATTTCCGCCCCGAGCTCGTCAACCGACGCCGGCGAAGGGTCAAGCTGAGCGCCGACAGAGGGGAGAAGCGTGATTCCGTTTTGATTGACCTCGTTGCTTCTTCCGACAAGCTTTGTGTTATATCCGATTGCCGAGATGATGTCGGCAAGGTTTTTGTCGAGAACGACTACGTTCTTCGGTTCGGTTTCGATTGTTATGTCGCCGATTTTAACCGGGAAGTTTGCCTTTTCGCCGCATGATGAGAACAGCGCGGTACAGCCGAGCACCATCACCGCCGCGAGGATAACCGAAACAATCCTGCTTTTCATTCGCATATATACCTCCGTCATACCGACAATGATTCGATAAACTGCTTTGCGCACCTGGGCGAGCGTCCGCCGCGTCCGAGCGCGAATCTCTCGGCGAGCGTTGCGAGCTCCTCGGGGGATTTGTCAATCCCTGCGCGGTCGGCAAGCGCAAAGACAATCTCAAGATATTCCTTTTTGTCCGGATTGCCGAAGTTGACGGCAAGACCGAACCTGTCCGAAAGCGACAGCGTTTCCTGCATATTGTCGCGTCTGTTAATGTCGTCCGTGTCGCGGTCAGCCCAGCTCTCCTTAATGATGTGGCGGCGGTTTGACGTCGCGTAAATCAGCGCGTTGTCAGGCCGGGCGGCAAGTCCGCCCTCGAGCACAGCCTTGAGCGAGGTGTAGCTCTTGTCCTGCGACTGGAATGATAAATCGTCGATAAATATGATGAATTTCATCGGGAGCGCGGCGATTTTATCAACCAGCAGAGGGAAGTCCATCAGCCGCTCCTTGGGCATTTCGACAATCCTGAGTCCGTCCTTGCGGAAGGCGTTGCCGATAGCCTTGACCGTGGAGCTCTTGCCGGTTCCCATGTCGCCGTAGAGCAGGCAGTTGTTGCAGCTCTTTCCCCGCAGGAACGCAACGGTGTTCTCAACGACCTTGCGGCGCTGGCGCTCGTAGCCGACGAAGGAGCCGATTTCTATCCTGTCGGGATGCACAACGGGCTGAATGTCGCCGTCACGCCATACAAACGCTCTGTACCTCGCGAAAATTCCGCAGCCGTTCTCGCGGTAAAATTCCGCAAGCTTTACGAGGTCAACGCTGTCGCCGGCAAATTCCTTTGCCGGTTCACCGTTTTCCCACCTCGGGAGCAGGTCGGCTATGTCCTTGATGTCGTTATAAAAATCGCAGTCGGAGATAATCTCGTCCGGTGTGAGCGCGGACAACTCCTTGATTACGGCGCAGTCGCGCTTTGCCGCCTCCAGAACCTCGCTCGCGAGGTCGGCGGTTTTTCCTGCCGCCGCGGCAAGGGTGAAGGCGTTTTCATCGAACAACGCCGCCTCGGTTATCGAGTAGGCGAGCTTGTCGGTGACGTTCCTCTCGCTGAGCAGCGAAAAAAACCTTCCGTAAGCCGAGAGAAAGCTCTCCGCGTCGCCGCATGTGCAGCCGAGAAGTTCGAGATAGCCGCTTATTACACTGCGCCCGAGTATTCCGCGAAAAACCGAAAGCGAGCTGAGCTCATAGTATAATCTCCGGCTTTTTTTCATCTCTGTCACTCCCTGCAATCTCAAATTTATCCCATCATCCTATTGTATCTCTTTTTTTCCGTTTCGTCAATATTTTTATTATCTACCCTGTTACGTGAGTGCTCCTGTCAAAAGTTTGGTTTGGGCTGTGACGTCTGCTCCTATCATACGTCTGTAAAGGTAGCGTTTAGACTGTTATCATACGTCTGTAAAGGTAACGTTTGGGTTGTGACGTCGGTTCGGAGCAGTTCTTACAGCTCAACGTCGCCTTTACAGACGTCGGTTCGGAGCAGTTCTTACAGCTCAACGTCGCCTTTACAGACGCCGGTTCGGAGCAGTTCTTACAGCTCAACGTCGCCTTTACAGACGTCGGTACGGAGCAGTTCTTACAGCTCAAACACAACCTTTGATAGGAGAAGTCAAGTAACAGGGTAGAGATATAAAAATAAAAAAAGCCGCGGAGCGCGGCTTTTAGTCAGTGAAATCGAATTCGTCGGCGTGAGCTTCCTTGAAAATCTCATAGATTTTCTCGACGAGCTCTTCGTCCTCAATTCCGATGTAGTTCTCGGTTTCGTCGTCGAGCGACTCAATTTTGAGAATTACAACGCCGTCGGCGTCCTCAACGTTCTCAATCAGCACAACGAACTCCTCGCCGTCATACTGGATTGTGTCGAGATACTCAAACTCGGTTGAGTTGCCGTCCTCGTCGGTGAGCTCGATGATTATTGCCTCGTCCTCAAACTCCTCGGCTTCGAGCGCTTCGTTCTTGATATCAGTCATTATTATCTTCCTTTCTTTCTTCGTTATATACTCTGAGCTTTTCAGCCCAGTAGCTTCTGTCATTGTCGGTAATCGGTCTGATTACCCTGCACGGATTGCCTGCCGCGACGCAGTCGTCAGGAATATCCTTCGTAACAACCGAGCCCGAGCCGATTACAACGTTGCTGCCGATTTTGACGCCCGGGTTAATCGTCGCTCCGCCGCCAATCCAGACGTTGCTGCCTATGTGAACTTCCTTGGCGTATTCAAGTCCGGAGTTTCTCGCCTCAGCGTCAATCGGGTGGCACGCGGTGTAGATTCCGCACATCGGTCCGATGAATACGTTGTCCCCGATATATACTCCTGCGCAGTCGATTACGTGAAGGTTGTAGTTCGCGTAGAAGTTGTTCCCGATGTGGATGTTCTTTCCGTAGTCGCAGTAGAACGGCGGCTCGATGTACAGCCACTCCCCCGAGCTGCCCACGATGTCTTTGAGCAGACGGTTGCGTTCGTCCGCCTCGTCCATAAGCATAGAGTTGAATTTTGCGAGCCGGAGCTTGCAGTCCTTCATATTCTGTCTGAGCTCCGAATCAAGCGCGGTGTACAGCCTGCCCGAGAGCATTCTTTCTTTTTCAGTCATAGCGTCCTCACTTTACAATCTTGAGCGAGATGTCGAACGCCTGAACGGAATGGGTGAGAGCGCCCATCGAAATGATGTCCACACCTGTCTCGGCAACGGCGCGTATTGTCTCGTCGGTGATGTTGCCGGATGCTTCGAGCAGAGCCTTTCCGGCGGTGATTTCGACAGCCTGCTTCATCTCCTCGCAGCTCATGTTGTCGAGCATGATGATGTCAACGTCAACCGCGAGAGCCTCCCTGAGCTCTTCGAGGGTTCTGACCTCGAGCTCAACCTTGACGGTGTGACCGAGCTTTTTGCGGAGAGTTTTGACGGCGTTTGTAATTCCGCCGCCGGCGTCAACATGGTTGTCCTTGAGCATAGCGCAGTCGCTGAGGTTGTAGCGGTGGTTCCTGCCGCCGCCGACGGTCACGGCGTACTTCTCGACCGGGCGAAGTCCCGGGAGCGTCTTGCGCGTGTCGGCGATTGAGGCGTTTGTGCCCTCGGTGAGCTTTACCGCCTTGTTGGTTGCGGTTGCAACGCCGCTCATGTGCTGAATCAGGTTGAGAGCCGTGCGCTCGCCCTTGAGGAGAGTTCTCGTCTTGCCGCTGATTACGGCGATTACGTCGCCCTTTTTGAGCTCGTCTCCGTCGCGCTTGAATACCTCGGCTTTGAAATCCGGCTGAATCAGCTCAAAAACTCTCAGCGCGACCTCAAGTCCGCAGAGCACGCCGTCAGCCTTCGCGATAAACTGCGCGCTGTTCTCCTGCTCCTCTGGAATGAGGTAGTCGGTAGCAACGTCAACATAGTTGATGTCCTCCAGCAGAGCGTTCTCGATAAGCCTGTCCACATAAAATTTGTTCAGAATCATAGGTTGATACCCTCCCTGAGTTCGTCAAGAATGATTCCCGCGACGATTGCCGTTGAGCGAGCCTCAACATAGTCGGGGGTGATTTCGTATTTGTCGGTGACGAGGCGGTTGACAATCTTATCAACGCGCTCGAAGCTGCTTCGGAATTTCTCGGGCTTGGGAATGACGAAGTACGCGTCCTGAAGGATTTCGCGGATTTCCGTCCTCAGTCCGGTCGGGAGAGGCTTGCCGGAGAGCTCGGTGAGCTTCGGCGCTCTGCCGAGCGGCTGCCTGCCGAATTTTTCCAGCCTTTCGCTCATGTGCTCCGCCGCCGAGCGCGAGTAGACAAGCGCCTCAAGCAGCGAGTTGCTCGCCAGACGATTGGCTCCGTGAACGCCCGTGTGGGTGCATTCTCCGGCGGCGTAGAGCCCGTCGATGTTGGTCTGGGCGTTGATTCCAACGTTGATTCCGCCCATCAGATAGTGCTGACACGGGAAAACCGGAATTTTGTCCTTGGTCATGTCGATGCCTTCTTCAAGGCACCTGTGATATATCATCGGGAAGCGTTCAATGATGAAGTCCGCGTCCTTGTGGGTTATGTCAAGGTAAAAATCCTCGCTGTTCGTAGCGATTGATTCCCTGATTACGGCGTTCGAGACAACGTCCCTCGGCGCAAGCTCGCCGCGCTTGTCGTACTTAAAGGCAAATCTCTCGCCCTTGCAGTTGAGGTACACGGCGCCCTCGCCGCGAACCGCCTCGCTGATTAGGAACCGTTCTCTCGCGTTTTTAGCCGCAAAGGCGGTGGGGTGGAACTGGATTCGTGAGAGGTGGCGGATTTCAGCTCCGAGCATGTGCGCAAGCGCTATTCCGTCGCCGGTCGCGATGGCTGAGTTGGTTGTGTATTTGTACACCCTGCCGATGCCGCCGGTTGCAATCAGCACAAACTGACATCCGACCTGAGAGTTCTCGCCGCCGCGGAGAATGCCGACATAGAAGCCGTTCTCTACCTTGTCGAGCTCATACACAATCGCGTAGTCGAGCATGTCAACGTTCGGTTTTTTGCTCACCGCTTCGATGAGCTTGTCGATAATCGCCTTGCCGGTTGAGTCCTTGTGATGGACGATGCGGTGGCGCGAGTGCCCTGCCTCAAGAGTTTTTGCAAGCTCGCCGTCCTTCTCAAGGTCAAATTCAACGCCGATTTCTTTGAGCCGCATAACGTCGTCCGGTCCCTCGGTGACGAGCTTTTCGACCGCGGTGAGGTTGTTCTTGAACTTGCCGGCAATGAGGGTGTCGGCTATATGAAGCTTGTAGTTGTCGTGGTCCTTGTCGAGCACCGCGGCAACGCCGCCCTGGGCGAGCGACGAGTTCGAAAGCTGAAACTCACGCTTCGACACCACAAGCACGCTGACGTCCTCTTTGAACTGCAAAGCCGCGTAAAGTCCGGCAACACCGGCGCCGACAATCACAACGTCGTATTTGTTTTTCATAATATCTCTACCTTTCCCGTAAAGATTTACAAATCATTATTTTTATATTATACTACTAAAGAACCCATTAGTAAACAAAAAGTTTTGAAATCGAGGTAAAAATGACGCTGACCGATACCGCACAAAAAACCGCAAGAGCACTGCTTATCAGTGTAGATACAGGAGAATTTGACGCCGAGGCGAGCCTTGACGAGCTTTGTGAGCTCACGGAGAGCGCAGGAGCCGAGCCGGTGCTTACAGTTTTGCAGAAACTCGACCGTCCCGAGACGGCGACCTTTGTCGGCAAGGGCAAGCTCCGCGAAATTCAGGATATCTGCAAATCTCAGGAGATTGATTTGATAATCTGCGACAGCGAGCTCAGCCCGACTCAGCTCAAAACGCTCGAAGCTGAGACGGATGTGCGCACCATAGACCGCACCACGCTGATTCTCGACATATTCGCGCTCAGGGCGCGTTCAAAGGAGGGCAAGCTTCAGGTTGAGCTTGCCCAGCTGAAGTATCTTCTCCCGAGACTGACGGGCAAGGGAATCGCGATGTCGCGTCTCGGAGGCGGAATCGGAACGCGCGGTCCCGGCGAGACCAAGCTCGAGACCGACCGCCGCCATATCCACCGCCGCATGGAAACTCTGCGCGAACAGCTCAGGAGCGTTGAGGCTCACCGCGCGCGGCTGAGGACGCGGCGCGAGAAGGACGGAGTGATTACCGTCGCGATTGTCGGCTATACGAACGCCGGCAAGAGCACTCTGATGAACTGCCTCACCGACGCCGGAGTTCTGGCGCAGGACAAGCTGTTCGCGACGCTTGACCCGACCTCGCGCGCTCTCAGGCTTCCGGGCGGAATCAATGTTATGCTCATCGACACCGTCGGACTTGTCCGCAGGCTTCCGCACGGGCTTGTCGAGGCGTTCAAGTCTACACTTGAGGAAGCGGCGCTCTCAGACATTATCCTCAATGTCTGCGACGCAAGCTCCCCGGAAGCGACAGTTCACATGAGTGTTACAGCCGATTTGCTCGCGGAGCTCGGCTGCGGCGATACTCCGGTTATCAACGTATATAACAAGTGCGACAGGCTGTCGCCGCTCGAAATTGCGCCCGACGACAATCTCAACGTACACATCAGCGCCAAAAACGGCACCGGAATCGACAAGCTTCTCGGCGCGATTGAGGTGAACCTGCCCGTCAGGATGAAGCGCGTGAGCATCTTGCTGCCGTTCGGAGCGGCAGGGCTTGCCAATGAAATCAGGACAAAGGCGCAGCTCCTCAGCGAGAACTACACCGCAGAGGGGATTGAAATCGAGGCGGTTGTAGACGAAGCGCTCTACCGCAAAATCAGAGAATACGAGAGATAGAAAAGAGCTGCCGAGCGTTTTGCCCGACAGCTCTGCTGATTATTTTACCTTTAGCTTATGCTTTAGTGTTATTCCGTTTGTTTTGACTGTGATTGTGACAGTGCCTTTCTTTTTTGCGGTGATTTTACCTTTTTTGTTGACCGTCGCAATCTTCTTGTTTGAGGTTTTGAATTTTGCCTTGCCGACTTTGCCGTTGATTTTCAGCGTTGCGCTCTTGCCCTTTTTCAGCGTCTTTGGCGGCTTTTTCAGGCTCGGGTTCAATACAGTGATTTTTACTTTTTTCGAAACGCCGTTGTTCGTGACGGTTATGCTCGCCTTTCCCTTTTTGACAGCGGTGAGCTTGCCCGACGCGTCAACCTTGACGATTTTCTTGTTTGAGGTTTTGAATTTGGTCTTGCCGGACGGATTACTGACCGTCAGCTTGATTTTGGCTGTTTTCTTAATATACAGAGTGAGCTTGGTCTTCTTGAGCTTGATTTTGGTGAGAGCCGGACAGCCGTTGAACGCGGAGCCGCTGAGCTTAACCTTTTTCGGAAGCTTGACTACCTCGAGAGCTTCGCAGTCGGAGAACGCGCCGTTGGAGATTGACGTGACGTTCCCGGGGACGACAACCTTTTTGAGCGAGGTGCAGCCGGAGAAGGTTTCTTCCTTTATGTTCGTAAGCCCTGCTCCGAGCGTTACGTCCACAAGCGAGGTGCAGTCCATGAACGCGCTGGAGCCGATTGAGGTTACGCTGTCGGGGATGGTGATTTCCGACAGGCTTTCGCAGCCGTTGAAAACCGACGAGCCGAGCGTTTTTACGGTGTCGGGGATTTCTATCGTTTCGAGCGCGGTGCAGCCGAAAAAGGCGTCGTTGTCGATTTTGGTGACGTCGCCTTGAAAATCAATGCTTTCCAGAGCCTCGCATTCCGAGAAAACACCCTCGCTGATTACCGTAACCTTCTGCGGAATGCTGATGTCGGTGAGCGCAAAGCAAGCCGCGAACGCTCCGCTTCCGATTTCCTCGAGACTGTCAGGCAGCTCAACATTCGCAAGCTCGACGCAGCTGTAGAACGCGTCGCTCTCGATAACTCTGACGTTTTTGCCGAACACAATCTCTCTGAGCTCAAAGCATTCGCTGAACGCCTGCTCGCCGATTGAGGTTACGGTGTCGGGAATAATAATCTTGCGGATAGAATCGTTCTCAGAGAACGCGCAAACCTCAATTCTGACCACCGGGTGCCCGTCGAGTTCGCCGGGAAGCTCCAGCTCCTTCGCGCTGCCGGTGTATTCAAAAATGCTCGCGCCGCCGTCCTTGGTGAGAAGATAGACATAATTGCCGCATACATACTCAAACTCCGGGTCCCAATCGTCCTCGCCGTCGGTATCTTCGTCCTCGCCGTCGGTATCTTCGTTCTCGCCGT
>CAMHHL010000060.1 GCA_946184925.1 uncultured Clostridia bacterium
AAAAACACCAAAGAATAAAATATAATGAGCTTACCCAAAGAAAGGAGGGAAAACTAAATGGCAATACGAAAAACACGCAGTGATTGTCGTGTAGGAAACTTTGAAAAGAAACATGGTTTACCGCCCGGCACCATTCGCAACAGAAACGGAAGAGATACTCGTTCTGATAAGAAAATCGGGACGATTCGTAAAGAAGCTAATAAAAAATGAAAAGGAGAAACAATATGAAAAATCTAATTAATCCCCAAAAGAAAACACAAGCCATTACATGCGTCAAAGACAAAACAAAGAAATGTCGTGAGCACATTCCTGTTGGATGCAGAGCTTGTGGCGGTCCGTATCCGATGTGCAAATCAAGCTGTCCGATGTTTGATGATTAACACGGATTTGAACCAAAAGTTATAAATCTTAATTATTTTCGAGGAGGATAATATGTACAAAATAAAATTTGATAATGACGATTTTGAAATAATCAAAATTTAAGAATCATTGTAGAACAACAAGGCAGTTTTCGGACTGCCTTGTTGATTAACTACTTAGTTTAGTAATCACAAATATGAAATCATCATTATCAATCAAACGGGAATTATTATCTACAGCTTGGAGCACCACACGAATATATTAAATACGAATATCAGGCTGGGTGAGTATGGCTTGGAAATATTGGAATGAGAGCCATACTTGAATTTGATGTACATACATAATTTGCGACGCTGTAATCAAAGAAAACGATTATGAAAAAGGTCTGGAATTTTTCGTTAGAGTATAGCCGTTGATTTTGAATTGCAAAATATAAATTTCATCTCTCATTTTTTTGAAAAGTTTTGAGAGATGAATTGATTTTTGAGAGATGAAGTGTTATACTGAAAACGGAGGGATAGTTATGCAGAAATATCCGTTTCAAATAAATACGAAAATACTAAAACTGACAGCGGAAATATCCGAGCTTGTCGGTCATATGAGTACGCTGAACGAAGCCGCGCGCTCACCGCAGTTAAGAAGAAACAACAGAATAAAAACAATCTATTCCTCGCTTGCGATTGAGCAGAATACGTTGAGCATGGAGCAGGTTACGGCGGTGCTGTCGGGTAAGCGCGTTTTCGCACCGCCCAAGGACATTGCCGAGGTTCAGAACGCTTATGAAATCTACGACAGAATGGAAGAATTAAATCCGTATTCCGTGGACGACCTTTTGTCCGCGCACGCTGTTATGATGAAGGGACTGCGCGATGACGCCGGAGAGTTCCGCACACGTCCGGTAGGTGTTGTCGATTCGCAGGGGAATATTTTACACTTCGGCACGTTGCCTGCATACGTTCCTCAGTTAATCGCAGACTTGCTCGAATGGACGGAGCACAACGACAATCCAATGCTTATAAAAAGCTGCGTTTTTCATTATGAATTTGAGTTGATACACCCATTCTCCGACGGCAACGGAAGAATCGGCAGGCTGTGGCAAACTCTTATGCTGTCAAAATGGAATCCGCTGTTTGCTTGGATCCCGGTCGAGTCGATTATTCACGATAGACAGAGTGAATACTACCGGGCAATCAACGAGTCAAATCAAGCGGCAGACTCCACAAAATTTATTGAGTTTATGCTCTCGGCAATCAAATCCGCGTTGCTTGAAGTTGCCGATGTCTCACAGCTCCCGTTAAAACCAAAAGCAGAAATAAGAGAGCAAACCGTTCTCGGTTACTTGTCAAAGCACGACGAAATCTCAAACAGCGACGTCAGAAAGCTGTTATCGGTTTCCGCCGCAACCGCCAACCGTGTGCTTAACGATATGGGTGACAGAGGTTTGATATACCGCTTCCGAAAGGGAAAATCGTGGGCATATAAGAGAATATAATAATCGCATATGGTTTCAAAATAAGAAAGCGCAGCTCTGAACGGGCTGCGTTTTTTGCGCCTTGTTGCGCCGAGAATCGCCCTGTGTGGGGTTTGTTGCGAAAAGAATTCTACTTCGGCGAGGACAGTCCGCTCATACCCGACGAGCACGGAAAGGTCACCCGACCGGTTAACTTCCGCAAACGTTTCTACAGAATTCTCAAAGTCGCCGGAATAGAAACAAAAGGCTTGCACTCGCTCAGTATATCGACTTCTCGACAGGCGAAGCTTTCTGCGCTTGCTCAGGCTCATACAACTACATCAGCACTTTAGCAGGACTGCAGTAAGGGGGAATTATTATGAGAAAAAAGAATACCTCCAAACGTAAATATATTTCTCCGACAATTATTATCGATGAATTGGAGAAAACCGATATTCTGACAGATTCCGCCTTTATAAAGGACGCAGATAATAACACAGTCAAGGATCCTAACTACCTTGGCGGCTATGACCTCATGCAGGAAAAGTTCGGCGGATTCTGATAACTAAATTTTGTTTTGCTGCAAGGCACTCACAATGTGGGTGCCTTGTTTTTTTGCAGTATGGCAATAATCTTCATGTTTTGATTTGCTTTATTGCATTAAAGAACTAAAATGCATTATTTCGTGGAAAATATTGATACTTAACAAAAAATTTTAAACTTTTTATTGATTTTTGTATTACTTTATGATATCTTTAATAATAATATATTTTTTTAAAATCGGTTAATATTTTCTTGTTTATTGTATACTGTTTGACTATGTTTTAGTGAAAGAGGCGATTTTATGAAACATTTGAAAAAGCACGGCGCAAGGTTCATATCTTTTGTCCTTACTTTGCTGATTGTTGTGTCGCTTATTCCCGCGGGAACTGTGTTTGTTTCCGCGGCGACCAACTTCTACTACAAGGTCAATTCAAACTATGTTGACGCTTCAAATTACAACTATGTCGCTACGTTCGAACAGGCTTGGAATGAGGCAAAGAAATACAATAACGGTGCGGTAGGCACGCTTACAGATGTAAGCTTGTCATCCACCTTGTCAACGACATCCAATTACAGCCTCACCCTTGAGCTGAACGGTCATAAAATTAATCGCGGACGTATCACCTCAAGCGCGGAGACCGACTATAACGCTTTCTCTGTTTCTCAGGGTTCGACTCTTGTGGTTTACGGCGGCACAAAATCTTCTCCTCAGCCGACTGGTACCAAGACGTTTACCTATTACAACAGCAGCGGTTCGGCGATGTCAGGCAGCGTAACCAACAAAGGACTGATTACAGGCGGCAGAAATACTCATAACGGCGGCGGTATTAACGTTGAGAAGAACGCTACACTCAACCTTTATTACACTGCCGTTTCGGGCAACCGCGCGGATGATTCCGGTACTACCATCGGCGGCTACGGCGGAGGAATTGCCCTGCGCGGCGATTATGCTAAGCTGAATATGCACAACAGCGAGGTCTCTTACAACTACGCCGAGTTCGGCGGAGGTATCTGCGCGCGCGATTCAGCATACGCCACAATCACTATGGAGAACAGCAAGGTTAACAATAACACCGCAACAGAGGAAGGCGGCGGAATCTCCAACAGCGGTAACTCCGAGAATTTCAAGATTCAGGGCGACGCCGACGCTGATACAATTGACAAGAGTAGTATTCACGACAATACCTCATCGAAAAAGGGCGGAGGTATCTACTTCGATTGCGAAAATTCCGTTGTAAGCGGAATGTATATCCATGACAATCAGGCAGGCACCGACGCCGGCGGAGTTTATCTTCCCAAGGAGAAGTGTAACATCAGAAACTGCCGCATTGTTGCAAACGACGCCAACGGCGGCATGGGCGGCGGAATCTATAACGATAATGATAACAATACAATAGAGGATACCACTGTTTATAACAATAATGCTTCCGGCAACGGTAAAGGTATCTATAACTACGGTAACGGCAATATTGCTATGTCGGGTAAATGCGTTGTTAAGGGGAATAGTACACAGAACCTTTATCTTGATTACAATTCCCTTCAGGACGAGCATTATATTGACAATTCCCTCTCCAAGGGAAGCGAAGTCTACATCACCTATGGCTTAGGTCATCCCGCCAGGCTCACAAAAAAGGCGGGTACATACGACGACAGCTTCTTCTATTCCGATACAAACAACTATTATTTCAAGTGGTTCCCGAGGGATTCTACAGAAGCTCACAACGACCGCAATATCTACCGTGTATCGGGAACAAAGCCCGCAAAGGCTTCTGCGACAACGATTTCACAGAGGACATCTTCGACATCCTTTACATATCAGAATCAGCCGGTAATAAAAGGAATATTTGAGTTTCCCGCGTCGGTTGACGACACAATCGACCGTGAGGCTGCATTCTACTATTCCGACGGCTATTTCAAGGATAGCGCAAAGACGTATAATACTCATCTCGCAACCTTGTCAGCCAATATGGTAATGGCGGCTATGTATTCTTCGGTCGGCGGCTCCGGCTCAGACTCAGCTGAGTACCGTGATAAGAGCAACAATATTCGCCAGATGATGAGCGACATCGGTTGTAAGGACGAGGATATCTACGTCAACGATTTCAACGTAAGACGTCCCACAACCAAGACCATTGGTGTATGTATCGCAAGCAAGGATTTGCCCGACGGTGAAAAGCTTGTCATCATAGGCGTTCGCGGCGGCGGTTATGAAGCTGAATGGGCGAGCAACGTCAGCATAGGTTCCACAGGTGAGGCAAACGGTTTCCGTGACGCTGCCGATACGGTGTTTGCCGAACTCAACAGTTATCTCAGCCGCAGGAATATCAATGCGTCCGATTCCAAGACAAAGTACTGGGTAGCGGGCTATTCACGCGCGGGCGCTACCGCTAATCTGACAGCCAAGAGGATTGTTGACGCTTATGACACCGGCGGCACCCGTACCTTTGCCTATCCGATAGAGGCTCCTAAGGGCGCACTCAAGAGTGAGGCTAATCTTACTAACGCTTCGGGCAAGTATGCGTGCATCCATAATGTCCTCAATTTCTGTGACCTTGTTCCCTGGGTTGCTCCCGCGGGAATGGGCTTCACCCGCTATGGTGTTGATCACTATGTACCCGGAGCGGCGTCCGCCGGTACGCCGTACAGTACTTCTTACGCAACAGTAGCGGACAACTCATTCTATAATGTGGGTGACAGCAACTATCAGTCTCAAAAATCAAAAATGCTCACTCAGCTTGCCGCTATGAACGATGACATAGTCTATGATGACTATTTTCATATGGCGACCATAAAATATGTGGAAGGTGTAATCAAGAGTGATTTCATTGCCGAGAGCAGCGAATCTCACTCGGGAAGTACCAATATGTCTGTCGAGGATTGGATTCCTAAGTTCTGGAGTGCTTTCCAGGGATGGGGCTTTGATTACAACGACAACGCCTCTGCTACCTCGGGCACGGGCAAGGACAAGCAGGTAACGATAAACAACGGAAATACAATCAGAACCAATTATTCTACGACTGTTGTTAAAGGCTCAAAATCATTCCAGACGGCTCTCGCGTATGTGATGAATATGGTATTCAGTATGGAGCCCGAGAAAAAAGAAAAGATTATGAGCTGTACCGATGGTCTGATTGACAGGATAGGTATCACAACTCTGCTCGGCATTTATACAAACTTTATTAACAAGACCTTCTCGGGTATGATCGGTTCATCCGACTTTGATACAACCGTTGAGAAAATATGGACAGCTCTTACCGAGCTTTCGACTGAGGATGAGGCAAAGGGCTATCACAGCCTGAAGGAATATCTTTCAACCGATGAACTCGAAGAGCTTCATCAGGCTCTGCCCGCGCTGGTTTATCCTATACTTGAATTTGTTTCAAAGGATTATGAGAACTACGGACAGGATCATGTAGGAACTTTGGCGTACAATGCTATGCGTCTTATTCAGAATCACTACCCGGAGGTTGCGACAGCGTGGGTGAGGTCCTACGACAGCTATTACGACAACGACACAACTCCCGTTACTCTCGCTGTGGGAACGGGCGGTAAGGAAGCTCCTCGCTATCCTGCTGTTGAGGTTGAGTCTGTTACAGGCGGAATTACAACATACAACGGAACTACATCTACAATTACGGTAGACATGGCTGACAAAATCAGACTTGTTCCGAACGACAGCAGCTACAAGGACAAGGGCGAGGCTATATACTATTGCTATCCCAAGGCGAAATCCTCTGATTGCCGCGGATGGCACGGTTATGCCGATCCGATCGTTTTCAAGAATCTGGACGCTTCAACTTACTCCAACACAGGCTCAGGCTCAAACACATTTACAATTGATACCTTCTCCGCTCACTATGATATGGCGGCAGACGGCACAAAGACTATGGGTAAAACCTCAGCCTTTGACGCTACCAAGCGTACATACAATTTCAATGTCATTAAAACCTACGCCAGCGGCAAATACTACGCCGCTCTCAAAAATGTTGCACTTACGGGCAATATGCGTACGGACATCGTAAATATCGCTAAGTCCCAGAACGGCTATATGGAGGGCAACAACTCTAACGAACTCTCCGGTGAATCCACAACAGGCAGCAGCAACTACACCGAGTACGGCCGCTGGTACGGCTTACAGGATATGTGGTGCGCGATGTTTGTCAGCTGGTGCGCAAACCAGGCGGGCGTCAGCACTTCTGTCATTCCCAAGACCGCGTCGACCGTGACAGCTCTTAATTACTTCATTAATCAGGGCGTCGCGCATACTCGAGCAAGCGTAGCCGCGGGAAACTATACTCCGCAGGCGGGCGATATCATTTTCTTCAAATCAGGTCGAAACTCCGCGATTACCAACCACATTGGTATTGTAACGAGCTACTCGGGTACGACGATAAATACAATTGAGGGTAACACATCCTCTGCCACGGTTTCTACCAACGGCGGTTGCGTACGCGCAAAGAGCTACAGCATTACCAACACATACATAGTCTACGTTTGTCGCCCAAAGTATCCTACGGATAATGTCGTTTCAAGCAATGTAGAATTTGACGGCGCAAAATACGACTATCGTTCATGGCCTAACGCAGACACCCGCTGGGGCGACAAAGTAATCGGTACAGGTTCCGCTACAGTAGGTAATTCAAGCGGAATCACTACGGCTGTCGTCAAGCTTTCCATCCAGGCAGGTATTCACACAGCTTCCGGCTACAGTGTAAGTGATTTTGTTTATACGATGAATCAGAACAACGGTTACACCGCGGCGGGAGCAATGTATTGGGATGTAGCCAAGACTACGGCGGGCTTTGACGGAGTAGAGGCTAACCTCATGTCCGAATCAAGCGACGGAGTGAGCTTTGAATCCGAAAAACAACAGATTATTAACTGGATTCTGGCGGGCAAGCATCTTGCACTCTATGTCGCTGACAGCAAGGGCGTCAAGAGCTGGGTTGCTGTCGACGAAGCTATGACTCTCGCGACAGGCGAAATCTATATTATGGACGCTACTGCCAAGCTGTCCGAAAACGCCAACGTAAAGGCTTCCGATAAGTACGCGAACCTCAGACGAGTTGCCGGCTTTACAGGCGGACAGATAGCTTATGAATTGATCGGAAGCGATGATTATAGAATCTGGCGCAAGATTGACGACAGGTGGAAGAATACCAACCTTGGAAATTATAAGGTCTGGGCAGACAATGATCAGGGAAAAGGCGACCTGATAATCGCTTCTGCTAAGCTTGCTATTCAGGCAGAACTCAAGAATCCTCAGCTTTACAATATCAATAACGCGATTGCCGATACAAAGAAAGGCTCAAACGGAGGTTTTTCCTCTGAGGGCAATATGTACTGGGCTGACGCGGCTCAGGCGCTCGGCTTTGACGGCTACAACGCCAATCTCCTTGCTTCCGGCTCATATAGCTCAACAGACTATTATGAAAATATCAAGTCCTACATCAACGCAGGTAAGCATCTGGTTATTTTTGTAAATAACACATGGGTTGCCGTTGACGAGGCTCAGACTCTCGAAAAGGGAGCAATTTGGGTATGGCGAAGCAATATTGACGCTGTATCGGGCGGACAAAAGACAGGTGATAACATCTGCGCCTTGACAACTATTGCCGATAGCTTTACTCGTGTGGCGTGTTTCACAGGCGGTAAGACTAAAACCAATCATGAACAGTATGTATATCTTCCCGGAACATTTAACGGTTGGAAGGAAGACCGTCCCATGACAAAGCGTTCCGATGGAAAGTATGAGAAGGTTATATATCTTCCTGCGGGCAGCTACGAGTTCAAGATTATAGACGATGGTTATTGGCACGGAAATCAGGCCACAATAAACAACTCTAACAGTAGTGATAACAACGGCTACGGTTGGGAGTTCCCCGGCGAGGATTATGGTGGAAATCACAACTGCACTTTGAACGCTCAGGGCGGTTATTATACCTTTGTCTATGCAGCGGGAGGTTACAGTGATCATCCGTATCACCTCGTTATAAGCTATAGCACAACTCCTCCTCAGCAGGGTGAGGTTGCTCCGGTAATCGACTCGGGTGCTGAGGACTACCGCAAGTGGAACATAACCGACACACGCTGGTCTGACTCTTCGCTCAACAAGACAGACACCGCCGTAATGTCTAACGCGGCTGCGGGCTACGGCGACTTGTATGTTGCGGCGGCAAAGATGATGATAGCCACGGGTAAGGCTACACCCGATACAATTGATCCCGGCAAGCTTGCGGCTCAGACGAGAGTCACCAGCAATACAGGCGTTTTTGACTGGGATGACTTCGCGAGAGTTTCAGGTCTTACTAAGGTCAATAAGGCTCTGCTGAGCGGTACATATGAAACACGGCTCGGCGGAAGGACAGCCGAAAATACCGGCAAGACTTTAAAGCAGTATATCCTTGATAATCACTATCATCTCTTTATTAAGATTGACGAATTCTCGGGCGGCTATGGATGGGCTCTCGTCGACGAGGCTATGACCGCGTCAGCCACAGGTGACGAAATATACGTATGGCTCTCCAAGAGTACAAATTCCAAGAGCACAAACGACAACCCTGTTTTACTTTCCTCAATTGCGACAGAATTCAAACAGGTTGCCGCGTATAGCGGTGGCAACAGCATAGTTAAAGTGAACTTCAGCGGTGACAATGACTCTGAGGTTACTGCCGAATACACATACAACGCAATGACCGCCGAAATCAACAGCGGTGATTATGTTCCCAACGGCTCGTCCGTTACTATTACGGGTAAGCCTGCCACAGGATATGAGTATGATGAGTGGACTCATAACCTAAGCACATCGGATGATAAGCCGACAACAACTTCGGCCGCTTTAAAATACACGGCAACATCTGACAAAACAATTGCTTACAAAACCAAATCCAAGAGCGGCACAATCACCTATTCCGAAGAGAGCCGCTTCACCTATGCCGCAGGCAAACCGACAACGAAGGCGGCGGGGGAGAGCGTTAGCTTTACCATCATTCCCGATTCCGACTATGTTGCGACAGTATTTGTCGAGAAATCCAACGGCGATGTTGTTAGTTTTACAAAATCATCCAACACCTACACCTTTACCATGCCCGGTGGTGACGTGAATGTCTCTGTAGAGATGAACTACGAGGACTACCGTACATGGAGCAAGTCCGATTCACGTTGGGCGGACACAAAGCTCGGTACGAGTTCGTATATGGTTTCCGATACGGTTGCGGGAATGGGCGACCTTGTTGTCGCGGTTGCTAAGCTTTCCAAGCAGTCGGGCTCCGGTGTTGTTGATGTCAGCGACGCTGTTTCCAAGCTCAACTCGGGTGGAGGTCTCGGTACCACAGGTTATCTCGACTGGGCGGGAACAACCTCCAGCGGCTTGGGATTTAACTCTTACCATCGCTTTGACTCGAGCGGTTCGTCCTCTGCAAAGGCTTCTGAGATAGCCGCGGGAATAAACGATGGTAAACACTACGTAATTAAAATAAGTAATTCTCTCGGATGGGTTGCCGTTGATGAGACACTCACCAAGCTCACAGGCGAAATATATGTAATGCTATCGGGTGATAATCCCGATGAGAACGCTGATATAAGGCTCAGCGATATTTCCCCGACGTTCTCGAATTACGCTTACTTTACAGGCGGAACGACACCTTCTGTAACCGAGAGAACGATTACCTTCAGCGGCAGCAGCCATATTGCCGTGACGGCGAGCTATTCTATCGGAAGTAAATCCTACAGTATTAAATCAGGCGATAAGGTTCATGACGGAATGACGGTACGGTTCAGAGCTACTGCCGAGCCGAGCTACGAGTTTGAAAACTGGACCTGCACCGGCGTAACTCCCGACGACAAGGACGCTGCGGAGCTCGTCGCTACAGCGACAGCGAATATCAACGTCACATGTTCGGAAAAGGAAAAAGATTCTGTTGATACGAACGTGCCTCTTCGAATCAAGTATTGCTACAAGGATTACGATCCGATGCTGTCTGATACATTTGAGTATATGGAGGGCAACGAGTTCCTGAGCGAAAAGACAGTTTACTCAAAGTCCGAGTACACTATCTCAGCCGCGAACCTCACTGATCCGGCTACTCTGCGGCAGAAGGTGCTTGCGGGTATGCCTAAGCTCAACAGCGACTACTTCAATTACAGCCGTACAATAAGCGCTGACGAAGACTTTACCGATGCCACCGAATATGACTACAACGTAGACGCTTATGTGGTATCTGTCGAGATGACTCCGACTCTCAGAACATATACCTTAAGGGTTAACTCAACCGAAACTACCCACCACTTCCAGGATAATGTCTACCTCAAAGCCGCCGATTACAACGTAAGCGACGCTGTGTGGGTTAACACAAATAACGGCGTCAATAATGTTGTAGCGGTAGGCGATACCTACAGAATTACTGTTACGGGTGATATGAACATCACCGTCAGAGAAAAGACTGAGGGTGACCCCGACTCTGTATTGGGACAGTCCATTGTTGTTCCCGCGTTTACAACTATTACGACCGACGATGGAGTAGAGAAGTGCAATCAGAACTTTTATATCCAGAATCATATTGGATTTGTCGAGTCAAGCAAAA
>CAMHHL010000061.1 GCA_946184925.1 uncultured Clostridia bacterium
AACGTAAGTATTGCGCAATCTGTCTGCACGACCTTTAATTACGCATTATGAATTACGAATTACGCATTTATATGAGTGACTGCTCCTATCAAACGTCAAAAGCCTTCCCTTGGGGGAAGGCTTTTGTCATCGGTTCGGAACAGTTGTCACAGCCCAAACGTTACCTTTACAGACGTTGGATAGGAGCAATTGGCACAGCCCAAACAAAACCCTTGATAGGAGCACTCACGTAACAGGGTAGAGATATAAAAAATAAAAAAACACTTGGCAATTTGCTGAAAATATGTTACATTATAGAGTGAATAATTTATCAAATAAGTAAGTACATAAGTGCCAGCAGAAGCGAGGGCTCGCAGTTCTCGTCCATAAGCAGGACAATCAGGAGCAGGATTATGCTCTGCTCCTTGTCGCGGAACAACGCGCCCAGCCCATCGGTGAGCCCATGAGGTTGCTTTGGCGGCTTTGGCGGCGGCTCGCGGTGTTTTTCGGTCGGCGGTTCGGGATTTGGCTCAGGTTTCGGCTCGGGTGCCGGCGGACGCGGACGGGTGTTGTGGTTGCGCATCTGCGCGGCGCGGCGCATAGCGTCCTGTGTAATCGGGTCAAGCTCAGGCATAATTCACCTCAGAACAGCTCAAACAAACCGCCCTCTCGGAGCATCGGCAACAGCTTCATCAATTGGAGCATTCGCTTGGCGGATTCGAGCTTTTGGATTTTTTCTTCCCTGAGAAACGGTCTCAGTGCCGAGAGAAGGCGCGTGACGTCGTCCTCCTGTCGCACCTGACTGAACAGCGGCATTAGCTTGGTGAGCTTCGAGAGCGATTCAGCCGAGAGCGGGCTGTCGTTTTCCGGCGGCGGCTCCGGAGCCGGAGGCTGCTGAGGACTGAGTCCCAGCATTTTGCCGAGGCTCTGAACCTGACTGAGCGCCTCCGGGTCGGACATTATCTGAGCAATTTTATCCTGCAGGTCGTCCATCACTGCATCAGCTTCTTCATCAGTGCCTTCGCCGCGGGAGAATTGAGAATCTCCTGAGACTTCTGAGGGTCGCCCAGCACGGACGTAAGTTGTGCTCTTTGCTCCGGGCTGAGTTTGCCGAGCATACCCTCAACCTTGCGGCGGTTTTTCGCGTCCTCCTGCCCTGTGAGCCCGTTCTTACTGATAAAATCCGAAATCTGCCTGTTTAAATCATTGCTTTTCATCAAACCACCTCGCTACATATTATGCAGGAACGGCGAATTTATGAGGGGAAAACACTATGAAAATACTTGTAATGTCAGATTCTCACGGAAATCTCAGAGGAGTTCAGACTGCCGTGGATAAATTCGGCTCAAACGCCGACATAATCGTTCACTGCGGCGACGGAACACATGGTGAAGCCGATTGGCTGCGAACAAACTGCGCCGACAAGAAGGTTGTGTGCGTGCGCGGAAACTGTGATTTCGTCACCTCTCTGAAGGACATCGAGTACATCGACGTCTGCTCAAAGCGGATTATGATTACGCACGGACATATGTACAACGTCAAGTTCGGGCTTTACAGCCTTTGCAGCAAGGCGCGTGAGGAAAAGGTTGACCTTGTATTCTTCGGTCACACGCATATCCCGACGGACGAAACCGACGAAGGCGTGCGCATGATCAACCCGGGAAGCTGCTCGCGGTATGAGCCGGTATGCGCCACCGTTGAGATTGACAGCAACGGCAACGTGCTCGTAAATCATGTCAGAATAAAACAGTAGTATTTTTTCAAAAAATATGTTAGAATAGATTGGATAGGGGTGATACGGTGAGATTCCCGGATTTTGGCGGAAATAATAATCTCAAGGCTTCGCTTGACAGCCTTGAGTCTCAGAACCGTATGCCTCACGCGATTATCATCGACGGAGGAGCGCGCGAAACGCGCTCGAAGCTCGCGGTTCTGCTGTCGGCGTGGGCAGTTTGCTCGTCGGACGGCGAAAAACCCTGCGGTGAATGCAAGGACTGCAAAAACGCCTTGGCATCGGCGCACAGCGACATCTACTACGCCAAGGGAGAGGGCAAAACCGACAGCTTCTCGAAGGATGAAATCGGAAGAATTATAAGCGACGCTGCGCTCAAGCCGAATCAGGCGTCGCGAAAGGTATATATCTTTGAGGAATGCGACCGGAGATTCCCGGTCATTTCGCAGAACGCCTTCCTCAAAACTCTCGAGGAACCTGTTCAGGACACTATGTTCATTATGACGTGTGAGAGCAGCAGGTCGTTTCTCGAAACCGTCCGTTCGCGCTCGACCGTACTCTCGCTGGAAAGCGAGACGAAAACCGACGAGGAAGCCCTCGCGATTGCGAAGGAAATCGCCGTTGGAATTGTAACGCCGTCGGAGCTTGAGCTTTTGAGAGCGCTCAACAAGCTTTCAGACCGTTTTCAGGCGACCGAAGTGCTTGACCTTGTCACGCTTTTGCTCAGGGACGGCCTGGCGCTCTATGTCGGAGCAGAGGCAACGCTCGACAGCGAAACAGCGGAAAAATTATGCAAAAAGCTCAGCAGACAAAAATACCTTGAGCTAATTGATGCCACGGAGCAGGCGAAGAAATTCGTCTCCAAAAACGTCGGCGTAAAGCTCACCGGAGTCTGGCTTTGCGGAGAATACAGGAGGATCCTATGGCAGAGGTAATAGGAGTAAGATTCAAGGAAGTCGGAAAAATTTATTATTTCGACCCCAAGGGCACAAAGCTTAAATCAGGCGATATGGTTATCGTCGAGACTGCCCGCGGAATTGAGTGCGGCAAGGTCGCGCTCGCGAACAAGGATATCCCGGACGAGGAGATTGTGCATCCCCTCAAGCCGATGATAAGAGTGGCGAACGAAAACGACCTCGCTCATATTGAAGAAAACAGAAAGCGTGAAAAGGAAGCGTTCAAGATCTGCGAGAAGAAAATCGCCGAGCACAAGCTCCAGATGAACCTCGTTGACGTTGAATACACCTTTGACAACAACAAGATTCTCTTCTACTTTACAGCCGACGGAAGAGTTGACTTCCGCGCGCTCGTCAAGGATCTCGCGTCCGTTTTCAGAACGAGAATTGAACTCAGACAAATCGGCGTCAGGGACGAAGCGAAAATGCTCGGAGGTCTCGGAGTATGCGGACGCCCGTTCTGCTGTCATACATTTATGGGCGATTTCCAGCCTGTTTCGATAAAGATGGCAAAGGAACAGGGGCTCTCGCTCTCTCCTGTCAAGATTTCCGGCACCTGCGGAAGGCTGATGTGCTGTCTGAAATATGAGCAGGAAGCATACACCGACCTGCTCCGCCGCACGCCAAAGGTCGGCGCGATAGTCAAAACTCCCGAGGGCAAGGGACTTGTGGTTGAGAACAACCTGATTTCAGGCACGCTCAAGGTCAAGCTCGACTCGTCACCCGAGGGCGTAGCTCCGGCGACCTTCAAGGTCAGAGAGGTCAGAATCCTCAAGGACGGCTACATCAAAATGGACAAAAAAGAGATTGAAGGGCTCAAGCATCTTGAATAAATGTCGCCTTTTTCTGACATTTTGTGATGAAAAGACCAAAAAATTCTAAATTAGAAATAACTAACCTATTGATTTTTAGAAAAATTATGATACAATGGTATTAATAATTTAAGGAGGTCATTTTTATGGCATACGTAATTAACGACGATTGCATTATGTGCGGCGCTTGTGCAGATGAGTGTCCTGTAAGCGCTATCTCCGAGGGCGACGGCAAGTACGTTATCGACGCTGACGCTTGCATCGACTGCGGAACATGCGCAGATGTTTGCCCTGTAGGTGCTCCTCAGGAGGGCTAATCGTAAAATCACAGAACGGTAAGGTGAAAGCCTTGCCGTTTTTTGTTTATAATGTTATAATATTACGGTCACAAATCTACAGAAATTCGGTACACTTATATGATTAATACAGACGAACATTTTGAACCGCTTGGCGACGGAATTGAGATTATCGTCTCAGACCTGTTTCACTTCTGGACGGACACAATCCTGCTCGCGGACTTTTCGGCTCCGAGAAGAAACTCGCGCGCCGTTGATCTCGGCACCGGCTGCGGAACTATTCCGCTGCTCTGGGCAAGGAGCAACCGCACCGCTAAAATTGACGCCGTCGAAATCCAGCCGCAGGCATGCGACATGGCGCGGCGCTCGGTAGAGCACAACAAAACAGAAAACATTACGATTTACAATAACGATTTGACTAAGCTTCGCGGCGTGCTGCCGTTCGGCTGCTATGACCTCGTGGTGTGCAATCCACCGTACAAGGAGAACGGCTCGGGAGTTCAAAACCCCGACGAGGAAAAGCTCATAGCCCGTCACGAAACAAGCTGTACCATCGACGAAATCACCCTCGCGGCGAAAAACCTTCTGCAATTCGGCGGAAGGTTCTGCCTGTGTCAGCGCCCGGAGCGGCTCACCGACGTAATGGAGACCATGCGCAAGAACGACCTCGAGCCCAAGCGCCTGAGGTTCATTCAACAACGCACTTCAAAGGCTCCGAAGCTGTTTCTTGTCGAGGGCAGACGCGGAGGAAAAAGCGGCGGACTGATTGTCGAGCCGACGCTTATGATTGAGGATAACGGCGCTCTCAGCGAGGAAATGCGCCGTATTTACGGCAGCTACAAGGAGGGATATGATGAATAACATTCTATACGTCGTCGGCACACCGATAGGCAACCTCTCGGACTTCTCGCCCAGAGCGGCTGAAACCCTCGGCGCGGTCGATTTCATCGCCGCCGAGGACACAAGAGTTACGCTAAAGCTGCTGAACCATCTCGGGATTAAAAAGCCGATGGTGAGCTATTTTGAGCACAACAAGCGCGAGCGCGGAGAGATTATCTGCAACCGTATTCTCTCGGGCGAAAGCTGCGCAATCGTCACGGACGCCGGAATGCCGTGCATCTCCGACCCGGGTGAGGATTTGATAAAGCTTTGCGAGGAAAAGGGGATAAAAACGGTTGTCGTTCCCGGCCCCAGCGCGGTTGTCTCGGCTCTTGCCGTCAGCGGACTCGAGACCGGAAGATTCTGCTTTGAGGGATTTCTCAGTGTGAACAAAAAGAGCCGCCGAGAGCACTTCGAAAGCCTTAAAAACGAAACGAGAACCATGATTTTTTATGAGGCTCCTCACAAGCTGCCCTCTACGCTCAGGGATTTGTATGATTTTTTCGGCGACAGAAAGCTCACAATCGTCCGAGAGCTGACTAAAATTCACGAGGAAGTCATTCGCACTACAACACGTATTGCCGCCGAAGAACTTGCAGACAGCGGAATCAAGGGCGAGATTGTGCTTGTGCTTGAGGGAAGCAAAACCGCCCCGAGTGACGACTACACTCTCGAGGAGGCTGTCGCGCTCGCCAAAAGCCTCATTGACGGCGGCGCAAAGCTCGGCGACGCGGCGAAGGAAGCCGCTGCCGCAACAGGCTTCAAGAAAAACGACATCTACAGGGAACTGATACAATGAACGCTATCGAAAAAATCCACTCACTGGACGCGTTTGGCTCCAGACCCGGGCTTGACAGGATACTGCGTTTCCTCAAAATGCTCGGCAATCCGCAGGACAGTCTGCGATTCATTCACGTAGCCGGAACAAACGGAAAGGGCTCAACCTGCCGTATGCTCAGCTCCGTACTCACCAACGCAGGCTACAAGACGGGTCTTTTCATCTCGCCGTATATTGTGGACTTCCGCGAACGGATTCAGATTAACAACGAGATGATTTCCGAGGAAGTTCTCGAGAACGCAGTGGAGAGAACCTTTCCCCTGCTCGAAGAGCTCCGTGCGGACGACTGTATAATAACCGAATTTGAGTATGTCACCGCGCTTGAATTTCTGATTCACAAGGAAGCGGAGTGCGACATTGTTGTGCTCGAGACCGGAATGGGCGGTCTGCTCGACTGCACAAACGTAATTAAGCCGCCGCTTTGCTCCGTAATCACAACAATCGGGCTCGACCACACCGCTGTGCTCGGCGACACAATCGAGGAAATCGCCTTGCAGAAGTGCGGCATAATCAAGCCCGGCTCGGTGGCTGTGACCTCTGCGCAGGACGAAAGGGTAATGAAAACAATCGAAAATGACTGCCGCACCAAGGGAGTAAATCTAATAAAAAGCGATGACATAAAAATTGATATTCTCAACCAAAGTCTGGGCGGTACTAGGTTCATTTACAACGAAAACGAGCTTTTCCTGCCTCTTGCCGGAGAGCATCAGCTCGAAAACGCCAAAGCCGCGCTTGCGGCGCTTGAAGTTGTAAAGAGCGATTTCACAATAACTCCGGACAACATCAAAAACGGCTTTGCCGAGACAACCAACCCTGCGCGGCTCGAACTGCTCAGCGAGAATCCGACAATTTTGCTTGACGGAGCGCATAACCCGAACGGTGTTGAAGCGCTGAGAAACGCACTTGACCTATTCCTCGGCGGCGTGCCGAAGATACTGATTCTCGGCATGCTCTCAGACAAGGACAGCAGCTCATCCGTCAGACTTCTGAAAGGAATGTTCGAGACCGTATACACCGTTCCGGTCAGCAATCCACGCACGCTGACCCCCGAGGCATTGGCTCAAAAATGTGAACCATTCTTCAAAAAAACAGTGCCGTATGAAAATGTTTTCGACGCGTTTGACGACGCGCTGAGTGAAGCAAAAAGCAAAAACGCGACTCTGATAATCGCCGGCTCGCTGTATCTCGCCGGAGAAGTCCGCCCTTATATTACGGCAAAAATTTAATATCCCAACGGTTTTTGACAAATTATTCAGCCTGTATCTGATATTATCGGTACAGGCTGATTTTTTTACTGCCGTAAAGCAACACTATATTTGAAAACGGGATGTTAAAATGCTAAACACGACTTATTCAGACGATGTGCTCACCGTCTATCTCAACGGAGAAATCGACCACAACCGCGCCGCCGGAATCAGAACCTCAATCGACAGCCAGCTCAACGCGCTCAGACCTAAACGGCTCGAGCTTGACTTCTCCAAGGTGAGCTTTATGGACAGCTCCGGGATAGGGCTTATTATGGGGCGATACCGCTCCATCGGACTGATTGGCGGCGAGCTGAAGGTTCGCAACGTGCCGGAGAACCTCGAGAGAATTATCGAGCTCAGCGGAGTAAGAGCGTTGGGGGTGTTGAGATGAATACAACAAACGAAATGCACCTTCGGTTCCTGAGCAAAAGTACAAACGAGGGCTTTGCGCGCAGTGTTGTTGCGGCGTTTGTGCTCGAGCTCGACCCGACAATCAGCGAGCTCGCGGACATCAAAACCGCCGTCAGCGAGGCCGTCACAAACTCGATTGTTCACGGCTATCGGCGCGGAAGCGGAACCGTATACATAGATATGAAAATCACCGACTCGCGCAAGGTAATTATTAAGGTTCGCGACAAGGGCGCCGGGATTGAGGACGTCGAGCAGGCGATGAAACCGCTCTTCACCACTGCGCGCGAGGAAGAACGCGCCGGGCTGGGCTTTGCGGTTATGCAGAGCTTTATGGACAACGTGAGAGTAAGCTCAACCCCGGGCAAGGGCACCGTCGTCACACTTGAAAAACAGATTGTCCAGCTGAAATGAACAACTCACTCGTCAGCGAAAACCTCGGGCTTGTTCACGCATGCTGCAAGCGCTTCAAGGGGCGCGGAATCGAATATGAGGAGCTCTACTCCGCCGGTTGCGTCGGACTGGTCAAAGCCGTAAACCGTTTCAAGCCGGAGCTCGGGCTTCAGCTCTCGACATACGCCGTCCCGGTTATCCTCGGCGAACTAAGGCAGCTTTTTCGTGACAACGGAACCGTGAGAGTAAGCCGCGGGCTCAAGGAGCTCTACGCCGATATTAACAAACTGACTGAAGAATTTCAGGAAAAGCACAGCCGTCCGCCGACAGTAAGCGAGCTGTCTGAGCAGCTCGGCGTTACGCCCGAAAGAATCAACGACGCGCTGACAGCGGCTCAGCTTCCGCTCTCCCTCACCTCTGAGAGCGACGACGACGGCAGGAGCATCGACATTCCCTGTGACGACATTGCCGAAGGACTGACCGAAAAGCTCGCGCTCCGGGAAGTCATCGGCGAACTCAGCCCCGACGACCGCAAGATAATTGAGCTGAGATATTACAAACGCCTCACCCAGACAAAAACAGCAAAAATCCTGAACATGACGCAGGTTCAGATAAGCCGCCGCGAAAAGAAAATTCTCCTCTACATGCGCGGACGGCTCGGATAGCTTATAATCTGCCTTTAAATAAAAACAGCACCACATGCTTTTCCTGCATGCGGTGTTGTTTTTTTCTATCTCTACCCTTTTGGCTTGAGTGCTCCTTTTTTACTATCTCAACCCTGTTACGTGACTTCTCCTATCCGATGTTGTGTTTGGGCTGTGACAACTGCTCCTATCCGACGTCTGTAAAGGTGAATAACAATTAACAGTTAACAATTAACAGTTATTGTCGTGCAGACAGATTGTGAGATTCTGACGTTTTGTTCCCGACAGAATTATTATGCTGCTTGCGCAGCAAGCATATAAATATTTTCGGCTATACGACGTTGTTTCCTTATGCGACCTATCTACTCGACCGAAACTGTTAATTGTTAATTATTAATTGTTAACTGTAAACTAAAAAGCGCCGCACAAAGGCGACGCTTTTTTGAATTACTTTTACTTCTTTACAACAACCTTAATCTTCTTGAAGGCGCCGCTCTGTGCATATACATATACATAGCATGTGCCCTTCTTCTTGGCTGTGATTACGCCCTTAGAGCTTACGGTTGCAATCTTGGTGTTGGTGCACTCGTACTTAACAGCGCGGTGCTTCTTAACCTTGAGCTTTGAGCTCTCGGCGACGACCTTGGTCTTGAGGTTAAACTTCTTGCCCTTCTTGGCGAGAGTAACCTTGTTCGACTTCGCTGCTGTCTTGACTGTGCTGTAGTTGCCTACCTTGCCGCCCTTTGTCGCGATATGGAGCGTGGGAGCGGTGCAGATGACCTTGTTGTTCTTATCAAGAGCTACAATTAGGAACTTGTAGTAAGTACCCTTCTTGAGCTTCTTGCCGGCAGCCTTTGTGACCTTATATGTCTTTTTGGTTGAGCCGAGCGTCTTGAGTTTCTTGAACTTGTTCTTGGTTCCGCAGGCGTTGGCGTAGATTACATACTTCTTGGCGCCGGATACCTTCGACCAACTGAGTGTAATTGCTGATTTTGTAGTCTTTTTGGCTGAAGCGCGGAGAGAAGCAAACTTGGCGCCCTTGGGCTCCTCGGTCTTCATCGTAGTGATATACTTATTGACCGCTGTATATGTAGCGCCCTTGCCTGCGCCGGCGGTTGTCGGCTGAGTAGGAGCGGCTGTGGGTGCCTGAGTTGCCGGAGCTGTTGTCGGAGCAACAGTTACGGGAGCAGTCGTGGGTGCTGTGGAAGGAGCGGCTGTGGTGGGTTCTGTCTGAGGTGCGGTTGTCGGGTTTATGTCGGTCGGATTTGTGGGAGGATTATAAGGAGAAGTCTCAGACGGAATTGTCGGAGGAACGCCGGTCTCGATGGGCTGTGTTGTTTCGGTTGTGGGAGATGTTGTTGAAGCCTCTCCCTGAACGTCAACACTGCTTGAAATCTTTGTGGAAATTACGGCGGAGTTATCAACATATGTCTCGCCGAAGGAACCGAGATCCTCAAACTGGAGATAAACGTCGGTTGAATCCTTGGCTCCGTTCTTTACGGTGAACACGAGGGAAATTACGTTGCCGCCCTTTGTGAAGTCATAAGTTCCTGTCTTTGTTGTTGCGCTGGCGCTTGTGAAGTCAAACTTCATTACGCCTGTGGCTGAGTTGAGATTGTAAACAACGTTGTCGTTGAGTACAGTGAACATCGACGCCTTTGTATTGTACTTCGCCTCGAGAGCGAGCTTGTTGCTGTCATAAATCACGGTGCCGCAGCCGTAAGCGATAATCTCGGGAGCGGTGAGAGTGTAGGTGATGCGGACTGTGGGCTTGTCAACATCAATGCGCTGTACGATTGTGGAGATGTTGGAGGAAGCATTGATTGTGAGGTTGTTCGAAGCCGATGTCTCAACCGGTGCTATTGTCGGGTCGGCAGCAGCCTCGGAAACAGTCTGGGTTGAGTTGATTGACGCACCGGTCATCACGGAGCTGTTTGTAATGTATTTAACATTCTTTGAATCAAGGTCTGAAACATTCAGATAAACCTGAGCTGTTCCTGTTGAATCCTTGCTTCTGCGTGTGAATACAAGGTTAACGAGAACGCCGCCCTTGGTGAAGTCATACTTTCCGTTTGTGCCGGAGAAGTTGAATACCATCTCACCTACGCCTGAATTGAGGTTGTAGCTTGCGTCCTTGGCAATCGGGAACATTGAAGCGCCGTTGTTCTTTGACGGAGAAAGTGTGAGCCTGGCGGCGTCATATGTAACTGTAGCCTGACAGTCGTCAAGAGCCTCGGCAGCTGTGAGAGAATATGTAACAGTGATTGTGTCGCCGCTTATCTTAACCTTTGAAGGTGTGGAGTTGATGTTAGACTTAGCGGAAACATAGAGGTTAGTCGCCTCGTCGGGAGAAGTCGGATCAACAGGGATAGTTGTTGCCGGCTGAGTTACAGGTGCCTGAGTCGGAGCCTGAGTGGGCGCCTGAGTCGGAGCCTGTGTGGGAGCGTCTGTCGGTGGGTTTGTGGGGGGATCTGTCGGAGGATCAGTCGGCGGGTCTGTCGGAGGATCTGTGATAGGATCCGTATAGATTGGATCTGTGTAGATAGGGTCTGTTACGGGATCGCCGCCCGGCCACGGGATTGCGATGAAGTGTCCCTTATCATTCTTGGTACCGTCGGTGTAATAGCCTTCTACGGAAAAGTCGGTGATGTCGCTGGTCTGAGCG
>CAMHHL010000062.1 GCA_946184925.1 uncultured Clostridia bacterium
ACCTCCTTGAACTCAATGTTTTTCGGGTTTTCGGCAATATCCTTCGGCGTAGCGGTAATACCGGCGCCGTCCTTGAGCTTGATGTAACCGAGCTGCTCTAAAAGCAGAAGTGCTCTTGCTTCGTTTGTGGTATCGTTGGGAATTGCGATTGTGAGTGTTTTTGAGGTTGACGAGCAGCCTGCAAAAGCGATTGCAGAGGTGAGTATAAGTACTGCTGCCAATATAATTGCTGTGATTTTTTTCATGATGATTACTCCTATATAATTATTTATGTTAGTTCACCTTACCGCCTTCGACTACAAGCTTTTCCTCGTAGTCCTTACCGTAGGTGCCGGTGAGGGTTGCTTCATAATCGGCGTGGAAGAAGTTTTCCTTGCCGAGTGTTTTGATTTCGCTGTTAATCCAATCAAGCAGCGTTTTGTTGCCCTTAGAAACAGCCGGAGCGATGGTGTCCTTGCTACCGAGCTCGGGAATACCGACGGTGTAGCCCTTATTTTGAAGCGCGTATGCGATTACCTCGGTGTTATCGTTTGCCCACGCGGCAGCCTGACCGTTTTCAAGCGCGGTTTTCGCGTTGGCGTAAGTGTCGTACTTCTGGAGCTTGATGTTGGGATATTTTTCGGTAAGATAAGTCTCGGCGGTTGTGCCTGTGATTACAATAACCTCGTCGTTGGCTTTGAGCTCGTCAAGGCTCTTGATAACTCTGCTGTCGGGGGAAACAACGCCGAGGGCTACGTTCATATAGGGCAGAGCAAAGTCAACCTTTTCGGCTCTTTCATCGGTTACGGTAAAGTTCGCTAAAACAATATCAACCTTGCCGGTCTCTAAAAACTCTACGCGGCTTGCCGCTTCGGTGGACACAAATTCTACGTCAACGCCCAAATCTTTTACAAGGCGGTTTGCAAAGTAAACGTCATAGCCCTGATATTTGCCGTTTTCATCTACATAACCAAAGGGGTTTTTGTCGGAGAATACGCCGATTTTAATTTTTCCGCTGCTCTTGATTTCGTCAAGCGTGCGGTAAACAACGTCTGCCGTGCTGCTATCCGCCTTATCAGCAGTGCTTGCTGTGCTGTTTGACGCGCCGCTTTCATTGCCTGCGCAGCCTGCAAAAGACGCGATTAGCAGGACAGTCGCCGTGAGAATAGCCAATGCTTTTACAAAAATAGATTTTTTCATAGAAATCTTCCTTTCAATTGCTTAGGCAATACCGCATAATTCAGGTGTGCGGATTGCGCAGCAAGATTTTTCGTCAGGTTGTACAAATAAATCAAGGTAAGGCTGACGCCTTGCCGAGATTTTTTGGGCAAGCTGACGGAATAATATTCAAGCAAGCCGTGCGCCTTGAATTGTGCGGTGTTGCCTTTATTTAATATGTTCAAACTCAAACGTGTGCAAGAATTTTTGCGCGCGTTCGGTTTTCGGATGGTTAAAGAATGATTGCGGCGCGCCTTCCTCGATAATTTCGCCGTTATCAAGGAAGATTACGCGGTCGCTGACAGCCTTCGCAAATTCCATTTCGTGGGTGACAATTAGCATGGTGCTGCCCTGACGGGCAAGCTCAAGCATTGTGTCAAGCACCTCGCGCACCATTTCGGGATCAAGCGCGGCGGTAACCTCGTCAAAGAGCATTACCTCCGGGTGCATACACAACGCCCGGACGATTGCAACACGCTGTTTTTGTCCGCCTGAAAGCTGACGCGGATAGCTGTCTTTTTTATCTGAAAGTCCGACCTTGTCAAGAAGCTGTTCAGCTTCGGCGGCAACCTCTTTTTTGTCACGCTTTTGAACAAGCGTCGGAGCGAGAATAATATTCTGTAAAACGGTCTTGTGCGGAAACAGGTCGTAGCTTTGGAACACCATTCCAACGCGCTGCCTCAGCTTTGTGATTGTCTTTGACTTGCTGTCAATAATTTCATCATCCAGCTTTATCACACCGCTCTGAATCGCCTCCAAGCCGTTAATGCAGCGCAGCAGCGTACTCTTGCCGCAGCCGGACGGTCCGATAATCACGATAACCTCGCCCTTTCGGACGCTGAGGTTAAAGTCCTTTAAAATCACATTGCCGTCATAGCTTTTTGTCAGATTTTCAATTTTCAGAAGTGTGTTCGCCATCAGTTGCTCCACTTCCTTTCCAAGTGCTTTGCCAGTATGCTGAACGGCCAGCAGGCGATAAAATACAAAACAAAAACCGTTAAATAAATTCCAAACGCGGCATTGGGAGAGGTCATTCGGTTGGCTTCAATAATCTGCTGGCTGACCTTAAGCACCTCCACAACGCCGATCATCATGACGAGGCTGGTGGTTTTTATCATTCGGGTAATCAAATTGATTGAGAGCGGAATAAGCTGACGTATTGCCTGCGGAATGATGATAGTAAAATAGGTTTGAGATTTTGTCATACCAAGCGCAAACGCGCTTTCATACTGATGCTTAGGCACGCTGATAATCGCGCCGCGTACCAAGTCACCCATTTCCGCCGTGCCCCAAAAGGCAAACACAATGACAGAGGCTGCTTCGGCGTTAAGGTCCCAGCCGAACACCCTTGTCGTACCGAAAAAAACTAAAAACAACAGTACCATCTGCGGCATAATGCGGACGATTTCAAGATAAATCCTCGACAATGCTCTGATTACGGGATTACGGAACGTCATAAGTACTCCGAACAGCACACCGAGAATTAGGCTTAACGCGACTGCAATAAGGCTGATTTCCAGTGCCTTCCCTAAGCCGCCCAAAAGCCGCAGAAGGTTGCTTCCCTTAAACAGCACGTCAAGTCCCAAAGCTTGCATAGCGCAGCCTCCTCTCCAGCACTGTGCCGAGAACAGACACCGGCAGCAAAATGATGAGATAAAAAACGACAAGTAATGCCAAATATTCCGCCGTGTTGTAATACAGACCGATTAAATCCTTTGCGCGGAACATCAAATCCATCAGGCTGATTGCGCTGAACACGCTGGTTTCCTTTAGCAAAAAGATTATATTTGCCACGAAAGCAGGTGTGCTGTAGGATAAAGCCTGCGGCAAAACAATGTGAATCATCACCTGAAAATCTGTCATTCCCAAGCTCAGCGCGCTCTCGCGCTGCACGATGTCAATTGCCTCAATGCCGCTGCGGAAAGCTTCGCTCATATAACTTCCGCCAAGCAATCCCAAGCCGAGCCAGCCGCAAACCTCGGCGGAGATTTTTATGCCGATTTTCGGCAGCGCAAAATACAGAAAAAACAGTTGAATCAAAAGCGGCGTGTTACGAAAAATTTCGATGTAGATTTTGAAAATCACGCTCAGCACCGGAATACGAAAGTGAATGATAACCGCCGATACCAAGCCGATAAGCGTTGCAAGCGCTACGCCAATCCAACCGATTTTAAGCGTCAGCAGCATTGCGTCCCAATATAATGGAATACTCTTTGATATTACATTCCAATCCATTCTGCCGCCCCCTAATTTGATTTAAGTCAACATCGCCGCATTCGCCCGAACCTAAAGTTCAAACGAAGCAGGCGTGGAAAATGCAAGTTCATTTTACAACACCTCATTTATTCCTACTAAGTTAGTAGGCTTATTGGGTATTATTATATTCTCACTTTCCCCTTTTGTCTAATCTGCAAAAGCTATTGGCGGTAATAGGTTCTACCTATAAGTAAAACATCAACAAAAAACCGACGGTTATTGAGAATTAACCGTCGGTTTTTTCTGTGTTGAGGGTGTTTTTCAGCTCCTCAACATACATTCTGCCCACCTTGCTGAGCAAAAGATTTTTCTTTGTGATATATCCAACCTTCATCGTTTCACCGGGATGATTGTCATCGGGCGCGAAGGGCACGGCGGTAAAATCCGAGCCGTTCAACTCCTCGCAAATAACGCCCGAACAAAGGGTATATCCGTTTAAGCCCACCATCAAATTAAGCATAGTCGCCCTGTCTGTTGCCCTAATCATACGTGGGTATGGATAGGACGCCAGAATTTCCTCGGCAAAGTACATCGAGCCGTTGCCGCCCTGTTCAAACGACAGGCAGGGATAGTCCTTCAACTCATCAAAGGAAATGCGCTCATTATGTGCCAGCGGGTGTCCCTTCCATAAATACACATACGCCTCGCAGCTTATAAGCTCGTGAAATGCCAAGTGATTTTGCCTGAGCAGCTTGCCGATTACCGGCATATTAAAGCTGCTGAGGAACAGGATTCCGATTTCACTGTTCATATTGATTACATCGTCAATAACCTTCTGCGTTTGCTCCTCGCGTATGGAAAACTCAAATTCCGAGGTATCGAGCTTTTTTACCAGCTCGACAAAGCTTTTTACCGCAAAGGTGTAATGCTGTGTTGACACGGAAAACATCTTTTTTCGGTTACCGTTTTCTCCGTAGCGTTCCAACACATTTTCAAACTGGCCGTAGAGCTCACGGGCGTAGGCAAGAAATTCAACGCCCTCATTCGTAAGAGTAACGCCCTTGCCGCTGCGGTAAAAAATTGTGATACCAAGCTCTTTTTCAAGCTCCTTTATGGATTCCGTCAGCGACGGCTGCGAGATATACAACACCTCGCTCGCTTTGTTGAAGGAACCTTGGTTGGCAATGGTGATGGTGTATTTTAGTTGTTGTATGGTCATAGTCTTAAAATCCTTGCTTTTCTAAATCGAGCCACGGGCGGTTTTTACGAATTTCACAAGTCTTTTCAAGCGGAATATCAGCAACTATGAGCTGTTCATTCTCTGTTGCCTTGTACATCATTTCTCCCTCGGGAGTCACTATAACAGACTGTCCGCTGAATGTCAGCTTATCTTCAATTCCGGTACGATTACACATAGCGATATAACTTGTGCTTTGATACGCCTGAACTCGTATTTCCCATTCGTATAATTCTATATTTTCTGATGTAAGATTTGCTGTAGGAATCAATATTAGTTGTGCGCCTTGCTTCGCACAGGAATAAATACTCAAAGGAATATGTCTGTCGAAGCAAATTACGATTCCGACTTTCCCAAAAGGTGTATTAAATACCTTAAATCCATCATCCGAAGGTGAATAATAATCCTGTTCATAAAAGTTTTTCGCCTGTGCAATATGTACCATTTTTGAAATACCTATTATCTCACCGTTTTTGTCTATCAAAAGAGACGCGTCATATCGCTTTCCGTCAATTTCAAGATACACGTTTGGAGAAGCATAAATGCTCATCTTACGGCAGGTTTCACAAATGGTTTTAATTTCGGGAGATTGTAACGTCATTAAAAACGAACTCGCATTTTGATTACTGTATTTTGGGAAAAAAGGTGATAGCTGAAGTTCGGGAAATATAATCAAATCCGCGCCTTTTCTCATAGCTCCACGCATAAAAGCAATCGTTTTATTAAGATTATGTTCTGTTGAGTTGTCCATTTTCATTTGTGCCATAGCAATCCGCATTATCGCTCACCCCTGTCAAATTCAATTAAATCCTTTATCACTTCGCCCGCAATAATCAAACCGGCAGCAGAAGGCACAAAAGCGGTTGAACCCGGAATATCCCTTCGTTGTGTGCATTTACGCGCGGTACCGGGAGGGCAGATACAATGCTTTCGGCAACTAATGGACATATCTTCAAGCGGTCTGATCGGCTTTTCCTTTGAATAAACAACCTTTAAGCTATCTATACCACGCTTGCGGCACTCGTAACGCATTACCCTTGCAAGAGGACATACAGAGGTTTCGTAAATATCCGCAACCTCAAATGCAGCCGCGTTTACTTTGTTTCCCGCGCCCATTGAACTGATTATCGGCGTTTCTGACGCTTTTGAGTTCATCACAAGCTCCAGCTTACCCTTGACGGTATCGATTGCGTCTACAATATAATCGTATTCGGTAAAATCAAACAGATCCTTTGTATCGGGCATATAAAAGGTTTTGTGCGTAATCACTTTACAATCGGGATTAATTGAGCGAATCCTCTTTTCGGCAACATCAACCTTGTGTTGACCGACGGTATCGCGCGTCGCAAAAAGCTGACGATTAAGATTTGTCAAACAAATCCTGTCATCATCAATCAAATCTATAGCGCCTATCCCGGAACGCACAAGCGCTTCTGCCGTATAGCTTCCTACGCCGCCAATGCCGAATACAGCAACACGTGCTTGCGACAGCTTTTCCATCGCTTCTATTCCAAATATCAACCTTGTTCTTGAAAACTGATTAAGCATACATCTACCTCATACGTAAATAAAGACGACTATAAAATGCCGCAGGTTAAAAACCCTATCTAACCTATCGGTAAAATAGGTTAATTATATATTATCAATGTTAAATTGTCAAGTGACATAGAAATACAAATCAATTTTCGCCAAAAAAATTAACCGTTGCAATTAAGTCATATAACTTTTTTAAGTGATCCCATTGTTATACTACTTTATTTCTGGGAGAGTTCAACGAATTATTATAATTATGACGTTCGCTTAGTGTTTATTGAATTTTGTTAGCAATTGTTCTCTCATCGTAGGCTAAATAACTACATATTAATATGCAGAATATTACATATTATCTGCATTTTTCTATATTATTTTCAGAATACTTCAAATTAGCTGATTATATGAAACTACATAGAAAACACTTTCTACAATCTTGGGAATTTCACCTCGATAATTTTGGGCATCTCTTGCTACTTGTGTTATACCACTTGACAAGTGGTATAATGGGTATAACTACTATACGGAGTTTCTTTATATTATTAAACACAAGTATTTAATAATATAAAGGGGTTGACACTATGTACCGCACTCTAATTGGTCTCGACAAATCGTTCGTATTGTTTGAATTTCAACTTTTCGATTACTTTCCTTAATTCAAAACAAATTTCTCTCAAGTCGAATCAGATCGCTTTTCATTGTCTACTCCATATCAGTTTTTGATATACGAATTTTTTTATTTATTGTTATACTGATATTGTTTTTGAATTACAAAAGAAGTATAATAATAGCAACAAAGATTTAGGAGGTTTTCTTATGGAAATGAAATTTTATATCTGCGAGCATTGTGGTAATATCATTGCAAAGGTTAAGGACAGTGGTGTGCCTGTAATGTGCTGCGGTCAGAAGATGACTGAAATAGAAGCAGGAACAACAGACGCTGCTGTTGAGAAGCATGTGCCTGTTGTAGAAGTGAAAGACTCGAAAGTATATGTTACTGTCGGCGAGGTTGCTCATCCGATGGTTCCCGAACACTATATTGAATGGATAGCTCTCTGCACAGATAAGGGCAATCAGCGCAAGTGTCTAAAGCCGGGAGATGATCCCAAAGTATGCTTCGCAATTTGTGATGACGAAAAGGTGGAAGCTGTTTACGCTTACTGTAATCTACACAGCCTTTGGAAGAATTAATCTAAAGCAATATACACCAAACGAACTGAGGTTTGGCAGCTCGCTTAGCGATAGTTTTTTCATAAAAAAACACCGAGCAAAACTCGGCTATCAAATCATCAAATTATTATAAGAAAATATTATATCATCAAAAAAGCATCAATTTCGATTTTGGTGCTTTTTTGTTTTTCAAGAATGGCTTAAACACTGGGTAAAACAGCATTTTCAAACGTTTGTTCAGTCGCTCCAAAACCGCGTGCCGAGGGTTCAAGTCCTTCTGCCCCTGCCATTTTAGAAAGCCAGTGTTTATCGAAAGAATAGCTCTCGAGCCCGATAAACACTGACTTTTTTATTGTTTTTCACTTGCAAATTTAATCATATTTGATTAACTGTTAATCACATTTGAGAATTAAAAAGTGACACGAATGTGACACGAAAAAAGCCCCTCGGAGTTTTCTCCGAGGGGTAAATCGTTATTTATTGTTATTTTGCAAAAAACGCGTCGCCCTGCTTAAAACAAATCCAACCTGACGAGCATTTGCACCAAATATCAATCTGACTCGGTGAATAAGAAACGGAAACGTCGGTCACTTTAACCTTAGTCCCGCTCTTTATCGTCTTGACGACGGCGGCACCCGTGGAGGCGGACTTACGGACATTCATTTTGTCGGTGAGGGCGAAAGTCTCACCTTTCATAAACAGTTTGAGCTCGCGTGCTCGGCGGTTCTGCAATCCTGCAATAATAGCTCCGCCTGATTTTCGCCAGAGCGGGAACTCTGCCGCTGCTTTGAAAATCTCTCCTTTGTTGAGATAGGATATAAGGTCGGAACTCTGCAAGCCATAAATCCCACAATTATATGCGAAACTCACAAGCGCGTCAAACTGATTTTGTGTGACTCCCACTTTCAGGGCTTTGTTTACTCCCGCGACATAATCTTTGAGGTCATTTTTAAGGAGCTCGAGTGCTCCTTTCTTTGTTATGGTCTGCCCGGGCTTGACGTCAGCTCCGTAATGACCGTAACCTATAGTAAGATATTCCTCGGTTGGGAGAGCTTTACAAGCTACGAGAGAGAGTCCCTCATAAAACTTTATTCCGTCGACGCCCGCGTCAGAAATAGACATCGTTTTCTTTTTAGGCGCGGTCGTCGTGGTCGAGGTCTTTGTTGTCGTGGCGGTCTTTTTTACGCCGAGATATGTGTAAAAACTTTTCGAGCTGTTAATCTGCGAAATATCAAGAAAATTCTTGCTCTCGTCTCCCCACCATTTCGCACTCTCGGCGCGTGTGTCTGCGTGAGTATAGACGTCCGAGCCTCCGCAACGAAAGCCGATACCGTAACATTTGATGTCCTCGAGATAAAGCACAACCTTTGAGCTCGGAATTGCTTTCTTATTCTTGTCATAACAACAAAAATCGGCGGCCTGTCCTTTAACGTGATAACCGCTCCCGCTCCCGCCGACCGCGATGTCGTGAGCCGATGTGCGATAACCACTTGAAATGATTATCGAGGAACAATTAAAGTGTTTATAAACCTTTTCGAGTAACTTGACGAGCGCGGTGTCAATTAACACGGTATCAGAGTAGGTCTTGCCCTGCCCGGCTGACGCAAACTCCTTGACCTGAAAATGGTCGGAGAGGTATGTTCCTCCGCTTTTCTTGAGGCTGTATTTTTTAATGCTCATTATTGTCGTCTCCTTTCGACTTCCTTGTTAATACATCTATCGCTTTTGTAATAACGTCAGGGAGTGGGACTCCCATTAGTCCCGCGTTTTCTACGATAGAGATTGCCTCGTTCGCACAAAAACCGATAACAACTGCGTCCCTGATATAATTAGTGCCTATCATCACATCGAGACGATAGGCAATTAAGACAATAAAAATGGTCATACCTTTTCGGCATAACCCTTTCCACCCTGCGCGAGACTCAAGCGCCCCGCTGTCGGTCTTTTTTGAATTTTTAAAAACTCCCGCAACTGCGAGCCCTGATAGATAGTCAACTACCATAAAAATCAAAAGCGTTGTCATTCCTGCGCTCCAACCTCCGAACAGACTCGCGACTACTGAGCCGACAACGCCTGTTACCGTACAAAATAATTCTTTCATATTTCCTCCTGTTCTGCCTCCTCGGGAACTACGTTTAGCTCCTCGTTGGCTCTTGCTGCCTCCTCGGCTCTCTTGCGCTCAAGTTCCTCCTCGAACGCAATACGTTCCGCCTCGGCGTCCTCGATTGTTTTCGCTGTGCTTTCAGGGAAAAGACGTTTGTGTCCCGTCATATCCTCTATGCGGTGATTATAAACATATACGTCCCCGCTGAGTCCGAGACGTGCTTTTCTCTTTTCAATTACGGCGTCCTGTCCGTCTTTATAAATCATTACGCTGTTACTCCTTTCATAATAGCGTTGCGTCGTCGAGCGTCCTCTCTGATGATATTTTTTAAACGTTTGACTCCGAGAGGTTTTATGTATTTTTCAAATACATTTCGTCCGTTGCAGTGCTTGAGCTGACCTGCTCGACTAATAAGCCCCTGCGCCATTGACACGGGGATTTTCTTTCGGGCGCGGGAAAGTTTTTTCGCTCTGCGACTCTGTCGCGCGAGCCTGAGAAAATTTCTCTTTCTCATAATCACTCTGTCGCGTCCTATCCTATAACCAACTGTCGACACCATTCTCTTGTTAGGTCTGAATATTTGCCAATCTCCTTTCATTTCAACGCCTAAAACATCGCGCATAAACTCGTTAATCGCGTCGAGTGCTCTATGGAGTTTACGCTTATTTCGAGCTGAAATGATGATGTTATCCATATTACGGGAATGACAATACACGCCGTCAAGCGAACAGATAAACCTATCTAAAGGCTCGAGGTAATAGTTACCTATCCATTGACTCGTAACAGCTCCTATCGAAATACCAACTTTATCTCCGACTATATCATAAGGGGACATATTGTTCTCGATAGCATACTTGAGCCCTCCCTGATAATTGGATATGATAATAGCAACCAAAACAAGAAATTTTCTGTCTTTGATTTTCCGCTCGAGTGCGGATATTACCTTTTTGAGCGAAATCGACGGATAATAGTGTCTTATATCCAACTCCGCTACATACTTAGAGTTTTTTGTCTTACGTTGCACCATTCTCTTGTTGTAGTACAACATTCTTTTTCCGCCTCTGTCGGGGACTGAGCCACAACTCCAATGATACATACTCCTCATAACTATGGGCTTGAGTTGTTCTGTAACCATTTGATGTATTATCCCGTCCTCGTTAAACGGCTGTATAGACAATTCCCTCTCTTTTCGAGAGCATTTATCATATATCGTTTTAATTTTCGGAACTGTAGGAGTATAGTCATAATTTTTTATTTT
>CAMHHL010000063.1 GCA_946184925.1 uncultured Clostridia bacterium
GTCCGAGCGGAAGAAGATTGAACCACACAAGCGCTAATACTATTATAAAAAAGAAGTTTTCATACTTATATAGAGTATACACCCACTTGTCCGGTAGGAACATAAACAGGATTTTTGAACCGTCGAGCGGCGGAATCGGTACAAGATTGAACACCGCGAGGACGATGTTGAGCATGATATAATACGCGAAAAACATCGAAATATACTGCCCTATCTGATTAAGATACATAAACTCCGGGAAGAAGAAAAATAAAGCGTTGAAAATCAAACCGCCGACAAGCGCGGCGAGAAAGTTCGCGACAGGTCCGGCAATGGCGGATATTCCCATACCGACCTTGGGATTTTTGAAATTCCTCGGGTCAATCGAAACAGGCTTTGCCCAACCGAAGCCGACGGTAATAATCAAAAGCGCTCCGATTGGATCGATGTGGTCGAGCGGATTGAGCGTGAGCCTTCCGCGGCGTTTGATTCCGGTGTCTCCGAGCTTGTAAGCGACAAACGCATGCGCCCACTCATGAAAGGGCATGATAAGGAAAATAACTACCAGCGACGCGAGAATATCTATCAGCGCCGTCGCGAAGGTCAGCTCTCCCTTTAACAAATAAATCAGCACAATATCACTTCCGTTTAGTTTTCTATATAAAATGATTATACAGTATATACAAAGAAAAAACAAGTATGCAAATTTTTTAAAAAAACTCTTGCATTTTCTGCATTTATCATTTATAATACAATAGTTAGTTTAGAAAATTGCAATTTCTATAAGGAGGTGCAGACACATGGCAAAGTGTGATTTCTGCGGTAAGGGCGTAACATTCGGAATCAAGGTTTCCCATTCCCACAGACGTTCCAACAGAACATGGAAGCCGAATGTACAGAGAGTTAAGGCTATCGTAGACGGCTCTCCTAAGCACGTTTATGCTTGCACAAGATGCTTACGCTCAGGTAAGGTTGAGCGCGCAGTCTGATTAAACCGCAAAAGTATGTCCCCTGACATTGTCGGGGGATTTTTTGCGTCTAAAGACGGTGGTTACACTCTGTTAAATATTATTGACAAACAGCAAAAATTAGATATAATAGTTATGTATAGGTGGACGTGTGTCCGCCCAAAATTACTGAACCTTCAGAGGGGGCGATGATAATAGTTTTTCTCAGAGACATTATCAAAGAGCACAAGGGATTCGGAAAGCAAATATTCATGCTTGCCAAGACCGAGCTCATCAAAACATATAAAGGCGCGGTAATCGGTCCCGGCTGGGCTGTTGTAAAGCCTGCGTTCACAATTTTTGTATACTGGTTCGCTTTCTCAATCGGAATTCGCCATATGGGTCACGTTAAGGTGCCTGATATCGCTTCGGCTCCGGTTGAGGGATATGACCGATTTCTGTTTATGCTCATCGGATTTATTCCGTGGTTCTTCATCTCCGACAGTATTCTGAAGGGTTCGAAGGATATAAGGTCGCACAGACAGTACGTAACGAAAATCAACTTCCCGGTTTCGACAATTATGACTTTTACGCAGATTTCGCGTATTTATGTCCACTTTATCCTTGCCGGACTGATGTATATTTACGTCGCCATCTTCTGGGGTGTGAGCTGGTTCAACCTGCAGGTGTTCTTCTATATGCCGCTGATGTTCCTGTTCTTCCTGTTCCTGTCGTGGAGTACGGCGCCGATGTGCGCGTTCAGCACCGACCTTGAGAACGCAATCGCCTCAATTATGACGGGCTTCTTCTGGCTGACAGGCGTTGTTTACAACTCCTACGACCTGCCGGAACCGCTGAGAACAATCATGCTTTTCAACCCGATTAACTTCTTTGTCAACGGCTACCGCAACTGCTTCCTTTACAACAGGTGGTTCTTCGAATTTAAGACCGAGTTCATTATATTTATTGTTGAGTTCATCGGACTCTTCCTGCTCGGCATCTACAACTACAACCGCCTGAGAAAGAAAATCCCCGACGTACTTTAATCCTACAGGAGATAAAAATGGACAGTTATTTTTCAAATATGCACAGAAAAAAGGTCGATATGAACTCCGCGCCCGTAATCAAATTCTCGCACGTGAGCAAGACCTATACTCTGTATAAAAACGACCAGGAGCGTTTTAAGGCTCTTTTCAGAAAGCCAAAAAACGCCAAAACCAACAAGGCTCTCAACGACATCAGCTTTGAAATCCGCAAGGGCGAGGCTGTCGGTATTATGGGCGACAACGGCGGCGGAAAATCCACCCTGCTCAAGCACATCACCGGCGTAACCTTCCCCGACGAGGGCACCATCGAAGTAAACGGCATGGTTGCCGCTCTGCTCGAGCTCACCGCGGGATTTTCTCTCGAGATGACCGGAAGGGAGAACATCTACCTCAAGGGCTATATCCTCGGTCTCAAGGATGATGAAATCAAGGATATTGAGGAGAAGGTTGTCAAGTTCGCCGAGCTCGGCGACTACATCGACCAGCCCGTACGCACATACTCAAGCGGTATGAAAATGCGTCTCGGCTTTGCGATCAACGTCAACATCTCCCCTGACATTCTCGTTATCGACGAAGCGCTTGCCGTAGGCGACGCTTCCTTCAAGGCTAAATGTAAGGCTAAAATCCGCGAAACCATCGAGACAGGCGTTACGGTGCTTTATGTAAGCCACAACGCTTCATCTGTTGAGGAAATCTGCGAACGCTCTATTTTTCTCAAAAAGGGCACGCTCGTTTTTGATGGTCCGACAAGAGAAACTCACCTCATTTACCTTATTGACAAGCGCAAGCAGCAGCTTGCAAAGCGCGAGGAGAAGATTGCCGAACTTCAGAAGGCAATCGACAATGCTACGCCGGATATGATGCTCACAAGCGAACAGGAGCAGATTGACAAGCACCTCGAGAAAATCGCTGAAATCAAAGCCGAAATCAGCGGATACGAGGAGCAGCTCGCGGCTTTCAGAGCTGATTATTACCACAAGGACGAAGAAACGTCCGGAGAATAACCGATTTGCGGTAAGTGATAAGTAACTTTGCTTGTCGCTTGCCGCTTTTTGAATGAACCTTTCCATTGAGAAGGACTGATTTTACAGGGATTTCAACTATGAACAATGAACTACTCAAAAGCGACATTGCTGAGATTTGCGGCGCGTTCAACTTCTCGTGCTTCAAAAACAAAACCGTGCTTATCACCGGAGCGGGACAGCTCCCGGGGTATTATCTCGCGTGCGCTTTTTTGATTAACAACGACAAATACTTCGCCGGCACAAAGATAATCGCAGTAGACAGCGACGAAAAAATCTTTGAGCTGTACGCCAAGCTCACATCGCGCGAGGATATTGAGTTTGTCGTAAGCAGTGATTACTCATATCTCGGTGCGGAAACGGTCGATTTTATTATCCACACTCAGCCGTTTTCTACTCTCAGCTTTATCCCGGCGCTCACGAACCTGATGAAATTCGCCGAAAAAACCGGCGCGGTGACTGTTTTGAACGTCTATGACGACGTATACGGCGACGTTTTCAACGGCAGTGACAAGATTACAGAGAGCGACCTCGGATATATCGACATAGCTTCATCTGCTGACTTTAACAAGCAATCGCAGAGAATGGCTCTGAGCCTTGCGATGAAGCTTTTTGCCGATAAAGGGCTTGATATCCGCCTGAGCGTTTCGTGCCTGATTTACGGCGCTATGGGCTTTGGCGAGGGCAAGAAATACACCGACCTCTTCTCCAATGCCGTCCAAAAGCACAATCTTATCGTTGACCAGAGCGACAACATGCCGTCAAGCTGCATTTATGTTACCGACTTCGCGGTTGCGCTGCTGACAGTTTTGACAAAAGGCAAGCCGGGCGAGCTTTATAACATCGCCTCGGGCTTCACAACTACAACTCCTGAGATTGCCGAGGCGTGCGTCGGTGTGTTCAAAAACACGTTCAAGGTCGTTTTCAAGGGCAAAGAACGTCCCCTCTCGCCCATCTCGCCTAACCTTAAGATACTCGACGCGGAAAAGCTCAACGCGCTCGGATTCAAGGCGCGTGTAGGCGTGCGCGACGGAGTAAGGCGCTCGACTGAGATTGTCCGCGAGCTGAGAGGCGGTGAATGATATGCAGATGAAGGAAGTACTCAACGTATATCAGAATGACTGGGCAAGCACGCCGTCAATGCGGGATACAACTGCAGGAGAGCTTCGCCCCGACATATTCAAAAACAAAACCGTTTTGATTTCAGGTCACGCCGCAGCGAGGGCTCTGGCATACACCGTGCTGATGATGAACGACAGATTGAAGCTCGGAGCGAAGGTAATTCTGGCTTCGACGGAACAGGGCTTCGAAAACACGGTACTTGAGGGAGCCGCGGAGCGCGACGACCTAACCTTCTGCGAGCTGAGCCGAATCAGCGGAATCAAGCAAAAGGTAGACCTTATAATTCACACCGGACTTTGCTGCACAAGGGTTTACGGCACTATAGATGAATTCTCCGACGAGATTGGCGCTCTGAGCGCATTGTCGGAATTTGCCGTCGGGAAGAAAATCACCGACGCCGTTCTGCTCTCGGACAGCCGAATCTACGGTAAGGGCAGCAACAAATTCAGAGCATTCGCTGAGACTGAGCTCGGCAGCGCGCCTGTTTCGGACTACAAAACACAGCTGCTCAGGACAATCGAGAGCACATTCTCCACACTCTGCGAAAGGAACAACATCCGTCTGACAACTCTCAGAACAGGAATCATCCTCGCCCCGGGAAGCGGAATCTCAAACGGACTTGAGCGCGTGTTTGACGCGGTTGCAGGCGGCAGAGAGGTTGAGCTATACAGCACTGACAACAAGCTCTCCTTCGTGTATCTCAGCGACGTAACAAATGCGATAGTATATCTCCTGACAAAAAAGCTGACAGGTGTTTTCAACATACAGAGCGGGGGCGGCGCGGCTTCAACCGGAATGATTGCCGCCAAGCTGCACGACATCTTCGGCAGTCAGGCAAAAATTAAAATGACCGAACAAGGCAGCTTCGAGGGCAACGAGCTCAACTGCGGCAAGCTGCTGTTCAATGAGTTCAAGCCTTCAATGACACTTGACACCGCGCTGGAGCTCAGCGTCCACAGCTATATGGAAAAGCGAACCGACAAATTCCGCTTCCCTCACGAGCACTACGGCAGGCTGGACGCTATTCAGCAAGTTCTCATCGCTTACCTGCTCGAGGTGGACAGAATTTGCAGCAAGCACAACATCAAGTGGTTCCTCGGCGGCGGAACAATGCTCGGAGCCGCGAGACACAAGGGCTTTATTCCGTGGGATGACGACGTAGACATCATGATGCTGCGCGAGGATTATGACAAGTTCCTCGAGGTTGCTCCCGACGAGCTCCCCGACGGCATGATACTTCAGGACCCGAAGAAGGACAAGACCTACAACTACGCTTTCGCCAAGCTGAGACTGACCGGCACAATGTTCGCGACAGATTTCTCAAAGAACCACAAAGGGATGGACAACGGCTTTGCGTTTGATATATTCTGTCACGACAAGACAGCAAACTCAAAGCTCGGTCAGAAAATTCACAGCAAATTAACGCTTTTCTGGCTCGCTGTCACCTTCAACAAGTGGAACCACCGCAAAGCTGACAACGGCAGCCGCGTTCAGTCCGCGATAACAAACCTTGTCAAGAATATTCTTCCGCTCAGGTTCTCAACAAGAATGCTGATGTGGACGCTCGAGATGTTCAAGCACAAGCGTCACGCGAAATACCTCTACGACGGGATGGGCAAAAGCGTTCACAAGGGTGGCTTTGACAAAAGCTGGCTCGACGAGGTTATCCGGGTTGATTTCTGCGGCTACAAGATGCCTGTTCCGGCAAAGTACCGCGAATACCTGCGCAATCACTACGGCGACTACATGGAGCTCTCCCCTCTCAGCACTCGCATAATGGGGCACGAAATCACACTGAGCGATTTACAGAAGTACTCGGATTTCAGAATTTCAAACATTCCGCCTAAGCCTGAGAAAAAGAAATAACAAGTCAACACCCGGATTAGCATAATCCGGAAGAAATATTTAAATTTTGGCACACGCCAAGGAGGATTAAGTATGGAAAAAAAGAAAAACTCAGCTACACCGTGGAAGATTATATCCGCGGTTCTGGCAGTAGCTTTGATTGCCGTGTCATGCACATGGGCATTCACAGCAAACAACGGCACATCTGCAAAGAGCGAGCCGACAAGCTCTGCTTCTTCAAAGGTCGCGGAGGCTGACGCGCTCTCACTCTGGACAAAGGACGCAAAGCTAAAGACCGAACTCACCGACTACATGAAGGCAATCACAGATTCGAATTCAAAGGACTTCATCCCTGTTGAGAACAGAATCGCGGTATTCGATATGGACGGCACACTCTGCTGCGAGACCGACCCCGGATACTTTGACCACAAGCTTCTCTATCACCGCGTGATGGAAGACCCCGACTACAAGGACAAGGCAAGCAAGGAAGAGAAGGAAACCGCTAAGATTATCGAAGGTTACTTCAAGACCGGCGAATATCCGGAGGGACTTGACATCAAGCACGGCACAGCAGTTGCTACAGCGTTCAAGGGCATGACAATCGACGAGTTCGACAAATATGTCAAGGCTTACAGAGACGAGCCGATGGAGAGCTACAATAACATGACAAACGGCGAGGCTTTCTACAAACCGATGCTCCAGGTTATCGACTATCTCCAGGCTAACGACTTCAAGGTTTACATCGTCAGCGGCACAGACCGTCTCATCACACGCGGACTTGTTGACGGCGTGATTGACATTCCGCTCGCTCAGATGATTGGCTCCGACGAATCCCTTGTAGCAAGCAATCAAGGCGACGAGGACAGCCTCAACTATACATTCACAAAGGACGACAAGGTTATCACAGGCGGACAGTTCCTTATCAAGAACCTCAAGATGAACAAGGTCAGCGTTATCGAGCAGGAAATCGGCGAGCAGCCGGTACTCTCATTCGGCAACAGCTCCGGCGACGGCGCGATGGCTAACTTCGTAATCAACAACAACAAGTACAAGACCGGCGCTTTCATGCTCTGTTGTGACGACCTCGAGAGAGAGAACGGCAACACCGAGAAAGCGGACAAGATGTACGCTTTGTGCGAAGAGAACGGATGGACGCCCGTCTCGATGAAGAACGACTGGACAACAATCTACGGCGATGACGTAACAAAGAAATAAGCATATTATCAAATCGGGATGTCGTTTTTTACGGCATCCCCTTTTTTGCGCCGAAATATTGCGCACATAAAGAAGAGTACAGAACTCAAAAGCCCGATAAACACTGAATTTTGACATATGCAGAAAAGTGTCGAAAAAACCGATTTTCTACATTTTGAACAAAGTTTAAGATGAAATTAATGTTAGCATCATCTCCATATACTCAATTTTTTGAGCAGATTCCATAATATGTTTAAAATATCATGCCGCAAAACGAATTTTTATCAGGAACTTTAACGCTTTTTTATAAAAAAGTTTTATTAGTTTGTATAAATTATACAATCGTCATCTTTGACATTTTTTCACGAATGCTGTATAATTTACATACTTTTTTAAATAGGAAGGAACAAATAATATGAAACGTGTGCAATTCAAGAGAACAAAATCGGTTATTTCGATAGTTCTCTCGCTGGTATTAATCCTCAGCATCTTCGCTGCGTTGCCTGTTCACGCCGGAGCGGCGGAGACGAATGTTGCGGCTACAGCGGCTGATGAAGTTTATACAGTATCAAATGAAAATGAACTTTTGACTGCTGTAGCAGAGATTAATCAAAAAACTTCCGGTGAGTATGATATCTTATTGTCACAAGATATCAAATGTGATGCCGGAATCAGTTTCGAAAATGCGAGTGTAATTGTCAATATCAAAGGTCAAGGTCACAAGCTGAGCTCTGTCACTTCCGCAATTGTTGTAAAGAATGGCTCAACCGTTAACCTCGGTGACGGCAATACATCACTGGCCATTACCTGTGCGACAAATAATGACACGCCGGGAATAGTATATATAGTTGGAGCCGGCTCAACATGCAATATGAACAAAGGCGTTACTCTTAAAGACCATAAGGGCGATAACTATTATGGCGGCGGTGTAACTGTTGAGGGCGGTATATTCAATATGAACGGCGGTACTATAGAAAACTGCGGTATAAGCGGCGGCTCTGTTTGTTACGGTGGCGGCGTAGGTGTTTCTTTCGGCGGTCAGTTCATAATGAACGGCGGTACTATAAAAGATTGCTACGTAGAGAGTGATTTTTCAAATCCGAGAACTATCGATGGTGTTCCTTTCACAATGAACCCCGATGTTACATATGTAGCCGGCGGCGGTGTGTTTGTATATTGCGGAGGCGTATTCGTTATGAATGGCGGCGCAATCGAAGAATGTACCGCGTCTTGTCCCGGAGATTATCCGTCCCTGGGCGGCGGCATTGCTTCAATAACAAGCAGAAACAGCGTTGATACATATAGAAAAATAGGCAAATATGATTCAAGCGTTAATATCTTCTCCGGTAAAATCAGCAGCTGTTCAGCTGATCTCGGCGGCGCCTTAGGAATAGGAAGAAAAGAAGGGCAGCTTGAGCCATTAGCTACAGGGGTGCCGACGATCGTTCCATCACCTTATAATGAGGGAATTATAATCTCAGGCGGCAATTATTCTGACAATTCCGCAAGAATGCTTGGAGGCGGCTTGTATTTTGACCGTCTGAGAAGCAGTGTTAATGTTTCTGCTTCCAACCTAACTCTTTCCGGTAACAAAGCGCCGGAAGGCGGCGCAGTTTGTGTTGATACTTACTGGACAAACGCAACCTTTGATACCTGCTTTTTTAATGAAAATAAAGCTACAGCAGGAAAAGGAGGAGCGATATTCCTTAATGGTAAAATAGACACAACAGAGTCAATTAAGCCCACAATTAGTATAATCAACACTGAAATCAAAAACAATACTGCTACCGATAAAGGCGGCGGTATATACTATACAAAAGAATCGGATCTTATTCTGAAAGGCGCAAATAATATTCAGGATAATACCGTAAACGGAAAAACAAACAACCTGTATTTCCTCGGTACGGAGAATCCTGTTATTGTTGGTGATTCTCTAGAAGGCTCGCAAATAGGTATTACAGACGCTAAACTATGGGAGGACGGCAAAGAGGATATAGCTCCCGACGCAGAGTCCAGCGATTACCTGACAGCCGGCTTTAAAGCGACAAATGAGGAACTCGTACCGGAAAAGGCTTTCACCTCAGACCATGAGAGTTGGTATGTGGATTACGGAGAGAAAAAGACTGAACAAGGACCAGTAATCGGAAGGAAATATACATATACCGGAAAGACCTATAATGTTGTTTCTCGAAAAACTGGTAACACGTATGGCAACGGTACTATAATTGATGTTAAGGCTGTAACATTTACATCCGGTAAAGCTGATACAAAAGAAAAATTATATAATGAGCTCACCGCGAGATACACACAAGAATACACAAAAACCGATAATAATAAATATACAGATCCAGTTTCAGGAAGCAAAATAGAAGTTATTAATTACCCAACAGTACCAAATATGGTTCATATTAAGGTTGACGGAAAGTACATAATGGCAAAAGTTGATGATCAGTCAAAAGTAGATAGCGGACATTTAGCATTGAGTATTGTTAACACTTATTTAGACGACGCGGTTTATTCTGAATCTGCTACTGAGGAAACCATTGAGCTTAAAAATTCAATAGGCACATCGGACTTGACAAAGTATAATTATAACGATATTGGACATACTGTTTCCAAAACAGTAATTCTGAAAAGCACCGAAAAAGAGGAAATACAATACGATACCATAACTACCGACTACACCAACGAAGTCCGCTTAGTCCGCAGGAGTGAGCCGATTAAATTCCACGTGAATGAACCGGAAAAAGACGACAGGCTCTTCCGCGTATATAATCCCAAGGTCGGCGAGAATTACACTGCCGTTGAGAACGGTACCCATCCTTTGAATGAGAATTACCGGATTTCCGAGTTCTATAACATCCCCTCATTTGCCGGGGACGAATATGTCTTTGCTGGCTGGTATTATAACGC
>CAMHHL010000064.1 GCA_946184925.1 uncultured Clostridia bacterium
ACTTACCTATGTGCTGACACTCCCGACTTACCGATGTGCTGAACCCGGACACAGACAGATTGCGCGATACTGACGTTTAGTGCCCGACAGAGTTTTTATGCTTGCTGCGCAAGCAGCATATGAATATGGTCGGGCACCCGGCGTTTTTGTACGCGCCGACCTATCTACTCGACCACAATTTTCAACTTTCAATTTTCAATTTTCAATTTAAATCTTCTTTTCTTCCCGACCGAATTTTTATGCTTGCTGCGCAAGCAGCATATGAATATGGTCGGGCACCCGGCGTTTTTGTACGCGCCGACCTGTCTGCCCGACCACAATTTTCAACTTTCAACTTTCAATTTTCAACTTTTTACAGACGTTTGATAGGATAGCAACACACAGCCCAAACTAAGCCTTTGATAGGAGAAGTCACGTAACAGGGTAGAGATTGGCACCCGGCGCTTTTGTACGCGCCGACCTATCTGCCCGACCACAATTTTGCATTTTCAATTTTGCATTTTCAATTACTCATGTATCTCAAAAGCTCTTCCGTTCTGTCTGTCTTTTCCCAATTTACGCCGACGTCCTCGCGTCCCATGTGACCGTAAGCCGCAACCGGGAGGTACTTCGTGTTTCTGAGGTCGAGTTCGCGGATAATTGAGTTCGGTCTGGGGTCGAAAACCTTTTTTACAGCCTCGGAGATTTTCTCGTCGCTGTATTTTCCGGTGCCGAAGGTGTCAATCATTACGGACACCGGCTTTGCAACGCCGATTGCATACGCGAGCTGAACCTCGCATTTGTCGGCGAGACCTGCCGCGACGATGTTCTTCGCGATATATCTGCTGTAGTACGCCGCGCTGCGGTCAACCTTTGTCGGGTCCTTGCCGCTGAACGCGCCGCCGCCGTGACGTGAGAAGCCGCCGTAGGTGTCAACGATAATTTTTCTTCCCGTAAGACCGGAGTCGCCCACGGGACCGCCGATGACAAATCTGCCTGTCGGGTTTACGAAAACCTTGGTGCTGTTGAAAAGCTCCGCGGGGATAATCGGCTTGATTACATATTCGGTGAGGTCGCTCCTGATTTGCTCAAGGCTCACGTCCTCGCTGTGCTGAGTTGATACGACAACAGTATCAATCCTCACGGGCTTGCCGTCGTCGTATTCAACAGTGACCTGAGTTTTGCCGTCAGGACGAAGGTAGGGGAGTGTGCCGTCCTTTCTGACCTTGGTGAGCTGCTTTGAGAGCTTGTGCGCGAGAGAAATCGGAAGCGGCATGAGCTCCTCGGTCTCATTGCACGCGTAGCCGAACATCATTCCCTGGTCGCCGGCGCCGATTTGGTTGTCCGCGTCGCATTCGCCGTCTCTGAGCTCAAGGCTTTCGTTAACGCCCATGGCGATGTCCGGGCTCTGGGCGTCAATCGAGGTCAGCACCGCGCAGGTGTTGCCGTTGAAGCCGCAGTCGGGGTTGTCGTATCCGATTTCGTTGACAACCTTTCTCGCGATTGCCGGAATGTCAACGTAGCATTCTGTCGAAATCTCGCCCATAACGTGAATCATACCTGTTGTGACGGTTGTCTCGCACGCTACGTGGGCGTTTTTGTCCTGCTCGAGAATTGCGTCGAGCACTGCGTCCGAAATCTGGTCGCATATTTTGTCGGGGTGTCCCTCGGTTACGGATTCTGATGTAAATAAGAATTTAGCCATTTCCTAAGCCTCCTGATATTTTCATTGATGTAGTTTCATAAAGTAAAAAACCACCGCTCAGCCGAACGGTGGTTATATTTCACTCATCTTTCGGCAAAGCCGCAGGATTTGGCACCTTGCTTTTGCAGGTTGCCGGACGTCGCAGGGCCTGTACCCTCAGTCGCTCTTGATAAGTTATAAGCTTGAATAGAATTATAGTATATGTGTTATTTCTTGTCAAGTTTTTTCTTTTTCTTTCCGGACTTTTTTTCGGCGTAAACATACTTGCTATTCCCAAGCCCGAGAATAAGCTTGAAGATTGTCGGCAGGAGAAAAAGCCCGACCTTGAAGCTTGCTCCCTTCGCAAAGGCGTCGCCCAGGTGTATGATGAAGAGTATGCCGTACACAATGCCGCCGGCTGAGAGCAGTATATTAAGAATCGGAATATTTATAATCCCCAAGTACCGCAGATACATGTTGACTGTACCGATTATCTCAACCGCAAGATAAAGCAGGAACCAGCTGCGGTTCATTTTGATTATGTCAAGCATAATATATTCTCTGTAGAAAGGGACAAACGCGAGCGACGGCTTGCGTTCCGTTTTTTTGAAGATGAAAAAACAGCAGAGCGCGCCGAGCAAATAAACAATAATTGGGAAGATAATCATTGCGCTGACGCGCCCGGCGGTTTGTATTTCGTTTGCAACAGCAGTCATCGTGCACCTCCTGTACCAAAGAAATGAGCGGCGAATTCAGACGCCGCTCATAGTTAACTTCAAGCAATATCCTCGAGAGAGCAGGAGCAGGTGTTGATACCGTGCTTTACTCTGTCCTCAACCTCAGCGCGCTTTGCGTTGTTGAAGCGGTCGAGCGTGCCGACGAGGTAACCTGTGATTCTGCGGATTCTCTCAAACGGAACCGCGTCATATGTGTAGTTAACATCAACATAGTCGCCGTCAACCGTGAATGTGAAGGTCTTGAACTCCTTGTCGGGGTTAGCCTCCTTAATCTGTGTTACATATGCGTCGATTTCTTTTCTTGATAATTCTCCGCCGAGTACTTTAATCTCCATTGTAAAAACCTTCCTTTCAAAATTCTAAAATCGCACTATAATACTAAGTTTCACAACAATTTCTTCATGTACCTTACCCACATTTCGTGGATTATTATTATTCTAGCACAATATATGGTATTTTGCAAGTAACAGTTTATTGTTTTTATATACAAAAGTGTATCAATATTATTGTATAATGTTACTAGTTTTTTACGGTATATTCTAAAAAGAAAATTTGAGAGCAGTTGAAAGTTGAAAATTGAAAGTTGAGAGTTGAAAGTTGAGAGTTGAAAGTTGAGAGTTGAAAGTTGAGAGTTGAGAGTTGTGGTCGAGTAGATAGGCTGAATAGTAAAACAACGTCGCTGCGCCGACAGTATTTTTATGCTTGCTGCGCAAGCAGCATATTTATTCTGTCGGGCACTAAACGTAAGTATCGCGCAATCTGTCTGCCCGACCACAACTTTCAACTTTCAACTCTCAACTCTCAACTGCTAATTGCTCATTGCTCATTGCTCATTGCAAATTAATTACTCGTTTCCTCAATGAAGTACAGTCTCGCCGCAAAGTCGGTGAAAACCCTGACCTTGTCGTTGAAGCCGCTGCCGGAGAACGCCGGGCTCAGCGCAACGCCGGTGTGCATGAGAAGGTCGCCTGTCGCCGTGACGCTCTCGGTTTCACCGCTCATTTTGACGTGCTTTGCGATTACGTTGTGAATCAGCGAATCCTGCTTGACGTGAATCGGAGCGACGGTGTTGATGAGACTGCCGAACTGCTTGACGTCAACGCGTACAGGCACGTTGTAAAGCCGGTATGTCTTTGACGGCTCCAGCCCTCTGGCGAAGAATCTCTGCGACTGCGTGTTCGGGTTCACAAGCTCCTGAAGCAGCATTCCGACCGCTTGCTTTCTGTTTGCAGAGACGCAAATCCACTGGTGCGTATTGCCTGAGAAAACGCGGTAGAATTGTCCGAATTGCAGTACGCTGCGCCAATGCTTGTAGAGCTCAATCTGGTCTTTGATTTTCTGTTTCTGAGCCGCGTCGAGGTCTCTGAGGTCGCATTCATATCCGAGCACGCCGAACGCGGCGACGTCAAACCTCGTGTCGAGCGGAGTTTTGCGCAAGGTCTGGTGGTTGGGGCTCGCGCTGACGTGAGCGCCGACGCACGACTGAGGATAGCCGTAGCTGTAGCCCTCCTGAATTTTTGCGCGACAGATTGCGTCGGTGTTGTCGCTGCCCCAGATTTGCGGAAAGCAGCACAAAATGCCGAGGTCGAATCTGTTGCCGCCCGAGGCGCAGCCCTCAAAGAGAATCTCAGGGAACGCGCGCGTCAGCTCGTCCATTACGCGATATAGTCCGCAAATGTACCTGTGAGCCGTTTCACCCTGACGTTCCGCCGGGAGACAGGGCGAGAATACGTCGGAGAAAATCCGGTTCATATCCCATTTTACGTAGCTTATGTCAGCCGAGGAGAAAACCTCGGTCATCTTCTTGATTAAAAAGTCCTGAACCTCGGGGTTAGAAAGGTCGAGGAAACGCTGGTTCCTGCCCTCGGAGTGAAGCTTGCCGGGAACAGCCATAGCCCAGTCGGGGTGAGCGCGGTAGAGATTGCTGTCTACGCAAATCATCTCCGGTTCAACCCAGATTCCGAAGTCGAGCCCGAGCGCCTTGATTTTGTCGGCAAGTCCCTTGAGACCGCCGGGGAGCTTTTTAGGATTCGGCTCCCAGTCGCCGAGAGCCTTGAGGTCGTTTTCGCGCTCGCCGAACCAGCCGTCGTCCATTACGAACAGCTCAATCCCGAGCTCCTTGCCTGCTTTGGCGAGTGAGCATAGGCTCTTTTCATTAATATCAAAATAGCTTGCTTCCCAGCTGTTGAGTAGCACCGGGCGCGGACGCCTTTTCCATTTTCCGCGGACAATGTGATTCTGCACAAAGCTGTGCATATTCGCGCTCTGACCGGAAAAGCCCTGCGCAGAATATGTCATCACTGCCTCGGGAGCCTCAAAGCTCTCTCCGCTTTCAAGAATAAAGCGGAAGCCGTCAGGCTGAATTCCCGAGACAACGCGCGTTTTGCCGTAGGCGTTGACCTCGACGGCGGCGTAATGGTTGCCGCTGTAGATAAGGTTGAAGCCGTACACGCTGCCGGTGAACTCGTTCGCGTCCGGAGAATGAACCATGAAGAACGGGTTCGAGCGGTTTGAGGAGCAGCCTGTGCGCGATTCCACGACGTATTTTCCGGCGGTGAGAACGGCGGTGTTTTTGTTCATTTCGCGAGCCCACGCTCCGTGGAAGGAGGTGATTCCGGCTCCGCTGAACGGAATGTCAATCTGAGCGCTCAGCATTCTTTCAAGCTCGATTTTTTCCCCGCCGTTGTTCATGAGCCTTGCGCTGCGCGTGATGATGTCGCAGTCATGGAAAACCCTGTAGAAAAGCTCGAGCGTGAGGTCGCCGTCGCGAAGAACTATGGTGAGCTTTTCGCCGTCGTTATCGGGGAAGTAAGCGGTCGGGAGCGTACCGAAGCCGAGCTCCTCGCTGTCGGTTTTGTAGCTGTCGAAGAGGAAGTCGCTGCTGCGGCTGCCGTCCGGCATGACAACCTCAATGAAAGGCTCTCGCACGTCGCCGTGACCTTGCGACGACATCTCGAGACACATGTCCTCAAGGAAGGTCGTCGGGTGTTCCTTAGAATAAACTATGACGTTTCCGAGCTCAAACTCGCGCTTTTCGCGGAAAACCTCGCAGTCCTCCGCCGACCTTACCACGGTCTTGCCGCCGTAGTAGAGGTGCTCGAGATGCCCGGAGGCGGTTACGGAAAAAACGTAGCTTGTGTTTTTGGTTTCAAGTGAGAAGGCAGGTCTTTTGCCGTCTAATACTCTAATCATTATATTTCCCCCGGATTATTTCTTTTTGTTATGATTTTTCTCGATGGTTGCCATGACCTTCTTTTCCTTGTAGAAGCTGAGAATAATCGCGCCGAGCACGCAGAACGCTACCGCTACAAAGCCGACGATTGTCATGCCGAGAACGGATGCGGTGATGTCGTTGCTGTTGGTGTTCTGAGTTGTGCCGATGATGGCGAGCGAGGTGAACACGAGCATTGCGAGCGACTGTCCGAACTTCATGGCGAAGGTTCTCGCCGCAAAGAACATGCCCTCGCGGTTTTCGCCTGTTTCATAGCCGTCAGCCTCGGCAACGTCGGCGACAATCGACTGCGGAATGATACCGAGCAGAGCCATCGGGAACGCCGCGATAACGCAGATGACCACGCCGTAGACGATTCCCGGGATCAATGTTGTGCCGATGATTCCGATCAAGCCCGTGATAACATAGGCGAGAGCAAGTCCGAGGAAGCCCGAGATAACGAGCTTTTTCTTGCCGAACTTCTTGACGAGCTTAGGAACTATCGGATAGAACACAGCGGAGAGCACTGTCATTCCGCCGAGGAAAATCATGGTGTAGGATTCGTCGAGCTTCATCGAAACCTTGACGAAGAAGGGGAGACCTGTCTGGAAGAGCGTAAGACCTACCCAGTACATGATGTCGGAGCCGACGAAGGTGCGGAAGCTGCCGTTGCGGAAGGTTGCTCCGAGCGACTTGAACATGTTTGAGTTGGAAGGCTTTGTGTCTACGAAATCCTTCTCCTTGAGGCAGAAGGTCGGAATAAGCATGCAGATGCAGGAGATAACCGCGAGCACGATGAAGCAGATTCTGTAGCTCCACGCGAAGCCCACGCTTCCTCTGAGCATTCCGGCGAACGCGAACGGGGTGTAGGCGAGCAGTGTGCCGGCGAAGAAGGTGAGGGAGATTGCGGTTGAGATGTACATGCGGTCGTCCTGAGTTTTGCCGAACTCGGAAATAAGCGCGTTGTACGGCGTGCAGTACATTGTCATGAAGAGATAGAACAGCACGATGAATACGGAAATCCAGACGATGTTCCATGAGCTGATTTGCTCAACAGGCGCGCAGAAAAGCAGAACCGTTACAACCGAGAGCGGAACAGCCGCGTACTGCATAAAGGGGATACGTCTGCCGCGCTTGTTTTTGCTTCTGTCGGAGAGTGACGCAATCAACGGGTCTGTAACCGCGTCAAACACACGCGAGAGCGCCGTGATAAGTCCGAGCACCGTCAGAAAACCGCCGATGACAAGTCCCGGTAAAATGTACTGGGTGGCGCCGCCCTTGATATCCGACTGAGTCGGAAGATAGAAGGTGACGAACCACGCGCTGATGATTCCGCTGAGCGTAGACCAGCCGAGCTGACCTACCGCGAAAATTCTCATTTGTCTTTTTGATAAACGTTTCATACTTTCCTCCGTTAATTTGACTTCAGTCCCATCGCGATTTCGACAGCCTTGTACGCGCCGTCATACAGCCCGATGGATTTGTTGATTTTTATCGCTTCGCACATCTCTCTGAACAGTGTGTCCTCGCCGAGGAACATATCAACCATTTGCAGAGTGTGCGGAATGTCCGTGCATTCGAGAGTTCCGTCGCCGTACTCGGCGGAGTGAATCGCGCCCCACTTTTCGTGACCGCCGATTCTCTTTAGGAAGAGCTTCGGAATGGGGTAGAAGGCGAGCTCGCTGGGCTTTGTCAGCAGAACGTCAGCCGAGCGCATCAGCAGGTTGGTGCAGTAAACCGCCTCGAAAATGTTCGCGTGATAGAACGCGTGAACGCCTGTTACGTCGCCTTCAATCGCCTGTTCGGCGAAGGTTTTGGTGTCGTTCCAGTTGTCAAAGTGGGTTTTGCCGAGCATGTTAAGCTGGGGAACGTCGCGCTTCAAGGCGTCCCAGACCTGTTTGTAGTCGCCGACATTGACGTAGAGCGCCGCCTTGTTCTCCTTGATAGCCGGGATAAGGTGTTTTATTACAGCCGCGAACAGCTCGCGCTGCGCTCCTGCGCCGCCGATTGTCAGCAAAAAGCGCATCGGCTTGCCTTTTTCCTTGCGCTTTAGTCTGAGGTCGCAGTCCTTCTCAAGATTCGCGACAAGCTCGTGGTCGATGTAGTGCCCGGTATATTTCAGACTGTCCGCAGGCATAGGCTTGAGAACCTTGTCCTTCGCCATTCCGTTGAGAATACGGTAGCCAAAGTACGACTGCCTCGTCTGAATCAGATGAACCGAGCCTTCCGCGAGGTGCAGAGCCATCGGCCAGTTGTCGGGGATAGCGTTGACTACGTGCTTCATTCCCGCGTGCAGAGCCGCCTGAGCCGGCCACACGTGAGTTCCGATTACCGGCAGCTCCTTGGGAATGTTTTTGAACACCGCAGCCATCAGCTCGGCGTTCTTCTGGTCGCTCGAGTTGTAGCTCAGCTGACGGAATCCCTCGTAGTTCATCGGCTCCCACACGATTTTGTTGAACAGCCTGAATTTCTGCGAAAGGCGCGAGCCGAGCGAGTACAAATCGTTCTGAGCGCCGATGACCTTGGTGCAGGTTGTTTCTTTAAAAGAATTTAAATCCATCCAGTACGGCTTGTATCCCAGCGCGTGAGCCGCCGACGCCATCGCGATTGAGATTCGGTAATGCCCGAACCCCATGCGGATGTTGCCGACGATAAGTCCCTTCTCGAGGTCAAAGTCATGCTCGCCCTCGCCGTCCGCAACGCGGATATCCTCAACCCCGAGCGGCTCGTACAGACAGTCGTTCTTCCTGAGCCTTACGGGATAGCTCGCCGAGCTGTCGTCGCCGTACTTTTTCGCGTATTTTTTCTTGCTTTTTACAGCCTTTTTGTAATCCTTCGGTCTTATCTCATTGCCGAAAATCACCTTTGAGCGGTCTTTCATATTCTCTCCTTTGGGCGCGGTCGGCGCCGTGCTTCGGTTTCGTTGACTTACTGTGAGTTTTACGCATATAATTCGTTATAGTGCTGATAAAAATTCCACAAACACCTTTGCGATATGTAAAAAATCACTATAAAGTTATCTTAACATACACTTCCGGAAAAAGCAATATAAATGCGCCTGATTGTTTCGATTTTTGCGCAAAATAAGTAAGCCTCATTGACAAACGCCGCGTATTTCGGTATAATAAACAGGCAAAGCGGAAATACAGGGTTTTTATTATTGCAAGGAAGAAATAATGCTAAAAAAATTAATCGGCGTTTTATTGGTTTTTGTTATGGTTTTGTCCTTGTGCGCTTGCGCCGGCAACGGTGATATCGCGCACGTTACGGTGAAAAAAGTTGAATCTCAGATTTTTTCCGAAAAGGACATTAATTCAGCAATTGATGAAGTTAAAAAGCTGTTTGCCGAAGAATTCGGCGGTTGCAGCCTTACGGAGATTTACTACGCCGGCGACAGTATGAAAGACAGTTTTGAGCGATACAAAAAGAGATATGATGTTGACGACGCCATAATCTTGCAGTCAAGCTTGTATGTGGACAGCTCAGGGGGAGAGAAGGCTTTGACTCCCGACACAACTTACAGCGAATATAACTGGATTTTGCTCCGCGATTCCGGCAGTCCGTGGAGAGTGAAGAAATACGGATATTAGTTTGCGCATAATTATTTTGCAAGGGATATTATGAAAAAAACGATACTTTTTTTATTGATGAATATCGGTAACTATGTTCTTGTCTTACTCGCTTTCTTGGGGTTTAGGCTCGGAGCAGGCATTTGTATTTTTTTCCTTTTATGTCAGCCTGCGCTCGTGGTTGCAAATTATTACGTTTCGAAAAAAATCTGGCAGCTTGTACTGCTATCCGTGCATTTGCTTATTTCAACTATAATTGCCAATATGGCAAGCGTTCAGATGTACTATCAATTCATCAGCAGCGATTCAGAAACGTTATTGGTTGGGCAAATTGCGGTGCAAATCGGAATTGTCTATGTCGCTGTTATTTCTGCTCTTGCTATCATTATCAAATTACTGAAAAACCTTCAGGACAAAGGAAAAATCAGATAAATAATCATCTTAATTGTATATACACGCGGGCGTGGTGGAATTGGCAGACACGCAAGATTTAGGTAACGCTACCTCGGTGTAATAATTTAATAACAGATAAAAATCGGGTTTTACGACCTGATTTTAATAAAACGCGGGCGTGGTGGAATTGGCAGACACGCAAGATTTAGGTTCTTGTGCCAATGGTGTGCAGGTTCAAGTCCTGTCGCCCGCACCAAATACTAAAGGGTACCAATCGGGTACCCTTTAGTATTTGGCGATTAAGGATGTAACAGGACTTGAAGCCGAGCGTTAAAAAATTGTCCCGGTGGGACAATTTTAGCG
>CAMHHL010000065.1 GCA_946184925.1 uncultured Clostridia bacterium
TACCATCAAAACGATAAAGCTTAAGTTGTTGACATTGCCCTTGGGGGAAGGTGTCGCCGACAACTTGTTGGCGGTGACGGATGAGGGACTACGTTTCTGCAAGAAGTGCTTTTTTAATGCGTAATGCGTAATTAAAGGTCGTGCAGACAGATTGCGAGATACTTACGTTTTGTGCCCGACCGACTTTTAGTTAACAATTATCAATTAACAATTAACAGTTTCGGTCGAGTAGATAGTGCGGATATAAAACCAACGCCGCTGCGCCGAAAATATTTCTATGCTTGCTGCGCAAGCAGCATTTAAATCCGGTCGGCTATACGACGTTGTTTTCCTATTCGACCTATCTACTCGACCACAACTTTCCACTTTTCACTTTCAACTTTCAACTTAAAGCGCGTTTGATAGGAGCAGTCGTTACAGCTCAAACAAAACCCTTGATAGGAGCACTCACGTAACAGGGTAGAGATAAAAAATGCCAAGTGCCGCACAGCTTGGCTGTACGGCACCGGCAAGGGGTTTAGATAAGGAAATGGGTATGAGTGGATGGATGCGATGCATCCAAGTGGAAAGCTGTTCAGGCGGATTTTTCCATCCGCTTTTTTGGGATTCTCACAGTGTATTCTATGTAATCCCCGCTGTCGTGATGCTTGCAAACAGCGTCAATACCTGCCTGCTTCATCGTGGTGACAGCCTTGTTGATTGTGTTGATAAAGATTCTCACATCACGAATAAGGATTTTTTGAGAACCTTTTTTTGAATCTCCGCTCACCTTGGAGCTGTAGAGTATTTCGTCAATCAGCTCCTCGCTTTGGGCGACGTTGAGGTTCTGAGCGATGATTTTTGAGAGTGCCTCGCGACGGAGCTCCTGGTCATAAATTTTGAGCAATGCTCTGGCGTGTCTTTCCGACAGTCCAGCCTGAACTATCCAGTCCTGCTCGTCATATGTCAGGTTTAGAAGCCTGAGTTTGTTTGCAATTGTACTCTGGCTTTTGCCTAGCTTCTTGGCAGCCTGCTCCTGTGTAATTCCGTAACGTCTAATCAGCCGCGAAATTCCTCTCGCCTCTTCAAACATCCCGAGGTCGCAACGCTGGAGATTTTCGAGCAGAGCCAGCATCGCGGATTCGCGGTCGTTGCATTTCACAACGATGCACGGAACCTTTGTGCAGCCTGCCATCACCGCGGCACGGAGCCTGCGTTCTCCCGCGATAATCTCATATTCCGACTGGGAAACCTTGCGCACAGTGAGCGGTTGAAGTATGCCGTTCTCCGTGATTGATTTTGAGAGGTCGCGAAGCTGTTCTTCATCAAAGATTTTTCTCGGCTGTGTCTTGTTCGGACGGATTTTGATGGTTGGAATTTCGATGATTTTGTTGTCGCCCTTTGACAAAAAGTTCAATCGCTCACCTCGCTTTCAGAGGGGTTGTCCCCTTCGGTGAGTATATAATACCACCTCGGAGCTGAATTTCTTGTCGAAGTAAGAGCGATTATTATAAAATGTTTTGTAGAAATACAGTGAAAAAGAAAAAGGAACCGAAAATCGGCTCCTTTCCGTTATAAATGCTTTGCTTTTATTTTTGATGAATGTCTCGGGTAGGCTTTCGGAGTTGTCGAAAGCTTTTTAATCTCGACGATTGTCCTGCTGCCGGCGTCCTCAAGCTCAAACTCGGTTAGCTTCTCAACCTTTCCTCCGAGAATATTGACAGCGTTTTTCGCTTCGGTGAGTTCTTCACTGAGTTCCGGACCTTTCATCGCAACAAAGCTTCCGCCGACCTTAACATACGGAATGCAGTATTCCGAAAGCGTGGAAAGTCTCGCCACCGCGCGGGAAACGGCATAATCAAATTTTTCTCTGTAGAGAGATTTTTTACCTCCGTCCTCGGCTCTGCTGTGCACAAGTTTCGCTTCAATTCCAATTCTGTCGCATACCTCGCCGAGAAACACAAGCCGCTTGTTAAGGCTGTCAAGCAGAGTTAATTCTATGTCCGGTCGGGCGATTTTCAGCGGTATTCCCGGAAAACCGGCTCCGGTTCCGACGTCTATAACCTTGGCGTTTTTCTTAATCTCACAATATCTGAGCAAAGAAAGACTGTCCGCAAAATGCTTGACAGCAACCTCACCGGGCTCGGTTATGCGTGTGAGATTAATTTTTTCGTTCCATTCTATGAGCAGCTTATAGTACACTTCAAACTGCTCCGCCTGCTCGTCCGTCAGCTCCGAACCGACCTTCAGGCAATACTTTTTTACCAATTCTTTCATATTATTCAGGCTCATTGTTCTTTCCCTGTGATAACCAAATCAACAGCACGCTGATGTCCGCCGGCGAAACTCCTGATATTCTGGATGCCTGACCTATGTTCAGCGGCTTTATTTTGTTCAGTTTTTCCTGAGCTTCAAGTCGCAGCCCTTTCAATTCAGTATAGTCAAAATCTGACGGCAGTTTTTTCTTTTCGAGATTGCGCATCTGCTCAACCTGACGAAGCTGCTTTTTTATATATCCCTCATATTTAACCTCAATCTCTACCTGCTCGAAAACGGAGCTGTCGAGCTCGGGACGGACAACATCAACTTCTCTGAGATTACTGTAACTGAGCTGAGGTCTGCGCAGAAGGTCAATAAGCTTTGTTCCCTCAGTCACCGGGGTTGTTTCACGTGAAACAAGTATCTCGTTGAGCTTTTCATCTGCCGGGATAGTTGTGTGAGCTATTCTGTAAAGCTCCTGCTTTATTTGCTCCTGTTTGCGATTAAATTTCTTCCATCTTTCCTCGCTGATAAGCCCAAGGCTGTATCCTATCGGAGTAAGTCTTACGTCCGCATTGTCCTGACGCAGAATGAGTCTGTATTCGCTGCGCGAGGTCATCATTCTGTACGGCTCATTTGCGCCCTTCGTAACCAGATCGTCAATCAGAGTTCCTATGTATGAGGTTGAACGGTCGAGCACGAGAGGTTTTTTTCCCTGTACCTTCATAGCGGCGTTGATTCCGGCAATAAGCCCCTGAGCGGCAGCTTCTTCATAACCCGAGCTTCCGTTAAACTGACCCGCGCCGTAAAGCCCGGGCAGATTTTTGAATTCAAGGGTCGCGTTCATCTCGGTCGGGTCAACACAGTCGTACTCAATCGCGTAAGCAGGTCTCATAATTACGCAATTTTCAAGACCTTTTATCGTATGATAGAATTTTACCTGAACTTCCTCGGGCAGAGATGAGCTCATTCCCTGGAGATACATTTCCTCGGTATCAAGTCCGCAGGGTTCTATAAAAAGCTGATGTCTTTGCTTTTCGCTGAATCTTACTATTTTATCCTCAAGGCTCGGGCAATATCTCGGGCCTATTCCCTCTATCTTTCCGCCGTAGAGCGGAGAACGATTGATATTCTCGAGAATAATTTCTTTCGTTTTCTCATTAGTCCAGCTAATATGACATTTGACTTTGTTCTCACCGAGTTTCTCCGTTTCATAGGAGAACGGAACAGGCGGTTCGTCGCCGAGCTGTTCTTCCAGCTCCGAAAAGTCTATGCTGCTCCTGAGAACTCTCGCCGGCGTTCCTGTCTTGAAACGTCTGAGCGGAAGTCCCAACTCCTTCAGACTTTTTCCGAGGAAGGTAGCCGGGAATATTCCGTCGGGACCGCTCTCGTAACTGACTTCACCGACAAATATCCTGCCGCCGAGATATGTTCCCGTCGCGATAATAACAGTCTTGACTTCATATTCGGCATTCATTCGTGTGGTCAGAATATAGCCGTCGTCTGTTTTTCTTATGTCGGTAATTTCAGCCTGATGAAGCTCAAGATTGCTTTGAAGTTCAAGCTTGTGTTTCATCACGTCGGAATATTTTCTTCTGTCAATCTGAGCGCGAAGCGAATGAACCGCGGGCCCTTTTCCGCGGTTAAGCATTCTGCTCTGCAAAAAGCATTCGTCGGCGGTTTTTCCCATTTCTCCGCCAAGGGCGTCAATCTCCCTGACGAGATGACCTTTCGCTGTTCCGCCGATTGACGGATTGCACGGACAGTTACCGACTGCGTCCATATTGATTGTAAAAACTATGGTTTTGCAGCCGAGCCTTGCCGAAGCCAGCGCCGCTTCAATTCCGGCATGTCCGGCTCCTATTACGGCTACTTCAAATTTTCCTGCCGAATAATTCATAATATACCTACTTACCTAAACAAAAGTTATGGAAAACATTGTCTACAACAACCTCGGTTGCTCTCTCGCCTGTCAGTTCAAGAATTTTTTCTATCGCGTCCTCAAGCGCGACCTCAACCGCGTCGAAGGTCATTCCGACCTCGAGCGCGTTCACCGCTTCCTTTAAGGCTCCTTTCGCCTCAAAAACAGCGTTTCGCTGCCGTTCGTTTGCGAGAATTCCTTCGCTCGGGTTGAAATTTTCGGTTCCGGCTATGTTTGCAACCTCTTTCTCGAGGCTTTCAAAACCTTCGCCGGTTTTTGCCGAAATTTTGACAATCCTCTTTATCCTGTTACAAATATATCCCTCGTCAAGCTTTCCATCAAGGTCAGCCTTGTTGATTACAGCGATAACAGGAGCGTCTTTAATCTGTTCAATGAGAGCTTTGTCGTCATCATCAAGCTCTCTGCTGAAATCAAAAACAGCAAGAACCAAACCACAGGAATCTATTCTTTCTTTTGCAATACGTACACCTATTTTTTCAACCTCGTCGGCGGTTTCTCTGAGCCCTGCTGTATCGCTGAGCCTGAGAACTATGTCGCCGACAAGCGCAGTTTCTTCAACTATATCGCGCGTCGTTCCCGGAATATCGGTGACGATACTGCGGTTATGACCGGAAATAAGGTTCATTAGGGTACTTTTTCCGGTGTTGGGCTTTCCTGCTATTACAGTATCTATTCCTTCCTTTACGGTTTGTCCCTTGTCGTACGTTTCAAGTAATTTATTTAAATCGAACATACATTCGTTAAATGTCTGTTTAAGCTTTTCTTCATTTACCTCTTCGATATCCTCTTCGGGATAATCCGCCCAAGCGCTGAGGTGAGCCGCTGTTGTAACCAGCTTTCTCTTTATTATTTCAATGCGATTCCAGAGAGCTCCTTCCTTTGCGGAAATTGCCGCTCTGGCAGCCGCCTTGTTTTTTGCCGAGATAATATCAATTACGGCTTCCGCCTCAGTGAGATCCAGCTTTCCGTTGAGAAAAGCCCTCTTTGTGAATTCGCCTGCCGGAGCCGGTTTTGCCCCTGCCTCAAGCACCGCTCTGAGCACTTCCTTTGTAATGAACATGCCGCCGTGACATGAAAGCTCAGCCACATCCTCTCCGGTGTAGCTTTTAGGCGCGCGGAATATAGTGGCAACAGCTTCGTCGAGCTTTTCGCCGTCTTTTTTTATATATCCAAAGGACGCTGTATAGCCCTTGTGCTCCGAGAGCTTTTTGCCGCTGACTGCCGTGAAAACCTTGTCGGCAATTTCAATGGCTTCGTTTCCGCTTATGCGGATAATGCCGATTCCGCCCTCGCCCTGAGCGGTTGAGATAGCGGCTACCGTTGTATTTTCGATACTCATAATATCATCCCAAATGTAGAAATAAAAGGCTGCCCTAAGGCAGCCTTTACTGTTAGTCTATTCTGCCGTAAAGTCCCGCGCCGTTGCTCTCATCAAGAGGCTTACGGTTGGGATTAGGCGCCGGAGCTGAAGGTTTTGAGCCTTTTCTGTTGTAATAATTGCCGCCCCTGCGCCTTGGTCTTGCCTTGGGGTCGGGACCGATTACAACATGACGTGAGGCGTTTTCTCCCTCACTCCAGGAGATTGCTCCCTTAACCTTCTGAACAGAAGTATGTATAATTCTTCTCTCATAAGGATTCATCGGCTCAAGTGAAGTCTTTTTGCCTGTCTTGACAGCCTTATAAGCGAGCTTTCTGCCGAGAATTTCGAGAGTTTTTTCTCTCTTCTCGCGATAGTTGCCGGTGTTTACGGTAATCTTGAAGTAACTGTTGTCAACGTGATTGGCAACAAGACTTGTAAGATACTGGAGAGAATCGAGGGTCTCTCCTCTTCTTCCGATAATGAATCCGACGTCCTCGCCCTCGATATCAAAGGTCGCGGAGTTGTCGGTTTTTTCAACCTCAATTGTGAGCTCGCTGAGGTTCATGGCGCTGATAACATCTCTGAGAAACTTCTCCGCTACATCCGCGGGATTCTCCTTTATCTCGACAGTTACCTTAACCTTGGCGGGTTTTCCGCCGAAGAGTCCGAGCATCTTCTTTTCAGCTCTCTGGACTACTTCAAAATCATATTCAGCGGAATCATCGAGTCCGAGTTCAGCCTTTGCATTTTCGAGGGCTTCCTGCTCAGTCTCACCTGTTCCAATAACTTCTTTAATCATTTTGAAAACCTCTGTTTCTTTACTTATCACGATTTTTCAACCTGAGCTTCCTGAAGCTCGAGGAGAGCTACATGCTGAGCCTCACCCTTTGCAATCAGAGCGTCAGGTCCGAAGAATTTACCCATAACAATCGACTGAATAAGACTGAATACAGAAGAACAAATCCAGTAGAATCCAACCGCGGCAGGAACATTGAACGAAATCCATGCCGAGAATAACGGCAAGCCTATCATCATAACCTTCATACATCCCTGCTGAGACTGGGCGGTTCCGTTAATCTTCATTGTAATAAGCTGAGCGCCTACGGAAGAAACGAAGCACAATACCGGAATCAGTGTGTAGAAGGAGAAAATTCCCTGCGTGTTTGGTGTTACAAGCAAATTAAATCCGCCGAAATTAAAGCCGTTTACAAACATATTGATGTTGCCGGCGTCCGTTGAATTGAAAAACTGAGCGATGAGCTGCTTTGATTCAGCAAGAATACTTACGAGTGAAATCTGCTGATATGTGGCGTTTCCTCCGATGAGAGAAAAGCCCGGCAACGCGTTGATGCTTGATGTGGCGGTATCGACAACTGCTTTGTCGATATGGAGCGTGTTTGTGAGAGGATATGCAACCGCATAGAAAATTCCGAGCATAATAAGCATCGGCACAAGGCTTGTCATACATCCGCCCGTGGGGCTCACGCCCTCTTTCTCATAGAGCTTCTGCATCTCCTCATTAGCTTTCTGTTTGTTGTTAGCGTATTTTTCTCTGATTTCCTTTTGTTTTTTTTGTAGTCTGGCAGTATTTGCCATGCTTTTCTGCTGTTTGATGGAAAAAGGAAAGATAATAATTCTGATTATAAGCGTAAAGAATATAATCGAAACTCCGAAGTTCTTAAATACGAAAAAAAGAGCCCAGAGCAAGTATCCGAGGATACTACCAAAAAAACCGAAAATTTCTAACATTAAGAGTTCCCTCTCTTTTTCTGCTTCTTCTCCGGGACGGGGTCAAAACCTCCCTTTGAAAAAGGGTTACATCTTAAAATTCTCCAGATAGCGAGCAGCGAGCCCTTCAGCGCTCCGTGAACCTCAAGCGCCTCAATGGCATAACTTGAGCAAGTCGGATAATACTTGCATTTCGGTGAAGTGTGTACAGAGATATTCTTCTTATAAAACCAAATTAACCGGATGAAAATTTTCTTCATATTCTCATTCCCTGATTATTCCCGCGCTTTTCAGATGCATTTCCATTGCTTTTTTCACATCTGTGCTTTTGACAAAAGGAGTTTTCCCCCTCGCCACAAACACAAAATCATATCCTCTCTTAAGCTTTGGCTCAAGCTCAAAAAAGGCTGCGCGGATTACTCTGCGCGCACGACTGCGCTTCACTGCGTTTCCTATCTTTTTGCCGGTGGTTATCCCGAATCTGAGCTTGTCGGAATTGTTGCGAATGATGTAAGTAACCAGAACAGGGGATACATAACTCTTTCCTCTGCGGTACAATTTCTGAAAATCCCCGTTCTTTTTAAGGGTAAAGGTTTCGCTCATTATAACCACCTTTTCAGGACAGAAACTGTCTAATAATAAAGACCACCAAAAAAAGTGGCCTTATTTTAATATGACAACTTTTTTCTACCCTTAGCTCTTCTTCTTGCTAAAACCTTGCGGCCGTTTGAAGTTGACATTCTCTTCATAAAGCCATGCTCTTTCTTTCTGTGGAGCTTCTTCGGCTGGTATGTTCTTTTCAAAGTGACTACCCCCTTTCGGAACATATAAGCTTGCAATATACTTGCATTGTAACATTATAGTATAAAAAAATAAAATCGTCAACAAAAATTTTAATTTTTTAAAAAAGAAATATTTTACCCACAACATCTTGTGTCTGAAAAATATTTTACATCAATTTTTTGCTTGTATTAATCCATATTCCCCTATACATTATATAATATATATAAATTACAAAGTTTTAATTGCATTTTCCACATTCTTTTGGTATAATGTTAAAGGTTATAGTGGCGTAGTTTGTGTACTTATATTCTGCGCCTTAAAAAGAAGTTTTGATGAAAGGATTTTTATATAAATGGAATACTTTGACGAAGCCTGGAAGGTGATTTGTGATTACTGCAAAAACAGCATCACCGACGTAGCCTACAACACCTGGATAGCAAAGATTGAACCGCTCAATCTTGATTTCGATAAAAATGAAGCTTATCTCGCTGTTCCGAATGATTTTCACCGCCAGACGCTGGAGCGTTGCTACAAGGTTCTCCTCTCCGACGCTTTCGAGGCAGTTTTCGGTACAAAAATCAGCGTAATTTTCACAGTAAAATCCGGAATTGAAACAGAGCCTGTCCAGGTTGAAAATAATGAGGACAGCGGTTATGAATACACCTTCGATACCTTTATCGTGGGAAATTCCAATAAGTTCGCTCACGCGGCATGCCTCGCCGTAGCTCAGAACCCGTCGAAGGCATACAATCCTCTCTTTCTCTACGGAAACTCAGGTCTCGGAAAAACTCACCTTCTCTTCGCAATTTCAAACGAAATCAAGAAGAACGACCCCGACAAGAAAATCTGCTATGTCAAAGGTGAGGACTTCACAAACGAGATGATTGAATCTCTCCATAAGGTCAAGATGGCTGAATTCAGACAGAAATACAGATACAACGACGTTCTCCTTGTTGACGACGTTCAGTTCATCGGGGGAAAGGAGAGCACCCAGCAGGAATTCTTCCACACCTTCGAAACTCTCTATCAGGACAAAAAACAGATAATTTTGACATCCGACCGTCCGCCAAAGGAAATAAAAACTCTCGACGACAGACTCCGCAGCCGTTTTGAGATGGGACTGATTGCCGACATTCAGCCGCCGGATATTGAAACAAGAATCGCAATCATTCAGCGCAAGGCTGAACTAATGAACATAGAAATTCCCTTTGACGTCTGCGAATACATCGCTAACAATGTCAAGAGCAACATCAGACAGCTCGAGGGAACAGTTAAGAAAATCAAGGCAAAAAATGCTCTCGACGGAGAGAGAACCTCAATCAAATCCGTCCAGAACATCATTGCCGACATATTAAACAACGATACTCCGCCCGAGGTCACTGTAGAGCGAATCGTTGAGGAAGTTGCGAGAACCTTCAACGTAAGCTCGGATGATCTCAGAAGCTCAAATAACCGCAGCGCATACATAAGCCGTCCGAGACAGGTCGCAATCTACATTGTCAACGAGCTCACAAATCTCACTCAGGAAAGTATAGGCAAGGAGTTTGGCGGCAGAGATCACTCGACCGTAAAATATGCCATTGACCAAACAAGCAAGAAGATAAAAACTGACTCAAAGCTAAAGTCAATTGTTGAAGATATCATAAAAAATTGCAGTAACGTCTGATTTGAAGTTTCAACAATTTCATGTGGAATTAACAATGCGTTATCCACACGAGGTGGAAAACTTTACCTTTGACAAAATTTTATCAACATTC
>CAMHHL010000066.1 GCA_946184925.1 uncultured Clostridia bacterium
TGGCGGTCTATCTCTTGTTTTCGGTTGCTTGCTTCCTTACCGTACATGAGCATTGACGCCCGGCTTGTCGCCATAGGATTTTACGAAAAGCTGGGCTACGAAATAACTGATGATGAAATCATCTACAGCTCACGCTTTGAGTGCAAAAGAATGCACAAAAAGCTGGCAAACGCAGCATAACAAAAACTTTATAGCAAAAGCTGTTCTCTTATACCGATTTTCAATAAAACGCGATCATGGGTTTTATTGGATTTCAGTGTTGATAAACGGAGGACAGCCTTTTTGTTTGCCGCTTATTCCGCCCTTCTTACCGTTTGTACCAAACCTATTGATTTGATTTTAGCAATTTGTTATAATTTTTTATAACAAAACTGTAAAAAAGGAGCTGTTTTTGATATGGACGATAATCGGCTGATGTCCGGAAACACCATACGCGGAAGCTGCTCTCTTTTTGCCTGCCGGTGCTGCCGTACAAAATACGGCTGGGCTCACCGCGATTGGTGCGAAATAAGTGCCTCGACCTCACCCGGATGTGCGGATTGCAGATACTTCAACCGGAAAGAAGGGGAATGCAGGCATCCGGCATTGAAAAAGGAGAAAGGAGGGTTTGCCGTATGAAAAAAATAAACGTCCGTTTTGAAACGGACAAAACGCTTGATACAATTGATATCCTTATACGGGCGGACAAGCGCGACGGGCAGGTGGAAAAGCTGATCGAGAGTCTTGCTCAGCGCGATGCCTTTACGCTTGTCGCGTTTGATGAAAACGATTGCCCCAGCGTTATCGACGAGAGTGAAATAGTTTTCATCTCCGCGGACGGCAAGGATGTGCGCATAATCACCACGGGCGGCAAATACCGCGCAAGGCAGTCGCTAAGGAGCCTTGAGGATATACTCAGCCGCGCTTTTCTTAGGATCTCGCGCTTTGAGATAATCAACCTTAAAAAGGTCAGAAAATACGACTTTACGGTCGGCGGCACCCTTCGCATTGAATTTGAGGGCGGCATGGAAACCTGGGCGTCGGTACTTATGCTGAAAAAGACCGTAAAAAACGCCGTCATCGGGTTTTTGATAGGAATGGTTACAGGCAATGTCATAGCTATCCTCACGGGAACCTCAGATACCGGCGGAGTTACGTTCGCGTCCCAAAAGCTTCTCGATATTTCGGGCGGCAACGGCGTTGTCGCAATGCTGCTTCAAACCCTTTTCTCCGGCTTGTACGGAGCGGTTTGCCGGAATGTCCCTCTATGAAGCGGAGCGGCTCTCTTTGGCGGCGGCTACGGCGCTTCACTGCGCTCTTATCGTTCTGCTGTTCATACCCATTTCGCTGCTGCTCGGCTGGGTAGGCAGCATTGTTGAGACCATAATAATCGCCTCGATACAGATCGCAGCGTTCTTTATGATTTGGCTGATTTTGTGGGCTATTTATAAAAAACAGGTAAAAGAGCTTAACGAAATGCAGAAGCAATTTTCCAAAGAGGAAAACAAAGATAAATAAAAATCCCCGAAAGGAGACATCAAAATGAAAAAAATCACCAAAACAGCATTAGCAATCCTGCTGTCGCTTTGCCTGTGTATCGGTATGGTACCGGCAGGTATGCTCAGCGCGGGAGCGGCAAATGGCGATTCGGAGCCTGTCGGCTTTAGCCCCGACAATTTCAAGGCGCAAATCAAAAAGGTCAGCATCGGCGCACCGATTACAGGCTTAGACGGCAAAAAGTATCTGCCTGTCGACGTTCATTTCTTTGCCGCCGAGAACCTCAGCGACAGCCAAGTCGTCCATTTTCTTGAGGGCTATCTCAAGGTGCAGCTCAAGGACGGCAAACTCGCCGAAAGCATCAGGGGGCTGGGCATGACCCTGATGGGTCCGTTAAAGACCGACGTTCCGCTTGAGAGCAATATGTGGAACTGGGACTGGACTCCCTATGATACCGGCGGCGGTCAGGGCGTTATCAAGTACAACGTACCGCTGCTCGATGAAGGCGAAACCCAGACCGTAGAGAAAAGCGCGGCGACCGGCTTGACCGAGGTCAACGGCGTTAAGGTCGGCGATCAGGTCACCATTCAGAACGAAACGGTCGTCAATACGAACGGCTTTCCTGAGCAGATCGTGCAGGAGCTGTTTCCTGACGGTCCGAGCGTGTTCTCAGACCCTGTCACCTTCACCATTGAGGATCAGAGCAGTTATCCCAAGGAGATCACTGTACAGGACAAACCCACCGACTGCACCCATGAGAACCAAGAAACAAAAGCCGAGGTAATGAACGTCAGCGGTAAAGTTAATATCGACGGTAAGGATTCATTGACGGCGATAATAAAGGATACCGACGAATGCATTGATTGCCATGAAGAAACAGTCAAAAAGGTTTATCGGCTGAAGTTCAAAAACAGAATCCAAATGCAAAAGTACCTCTCCGGAGGATATGCCAAGTTGAGCAAAGGAAAAAAGGTTCACTTCAAAGGCAATTATGAAAAGGTAGAAAAAGTATACTGGAATAGAAAGTACATAAAAGTTTCAAAGACCTACTTTAAGAAAAAAGGCAGCGTTATCCTCGAATTCACCGATGAGTTTCTCGCGTCCGTCGATAACGGCACGCATGAGCTGATAGTCTGCAACGGCGACGAATTCACGGCGATGACCGTCAAGGTGCAGAATCATGAAATGGTAGAGCTGGGCGCGTTCGATATTGACAGCAGCGGCTCCGATATCACTGTTGATGAGTATAATGCTCTTATGCAGGAATGCGAAGATAACGATATCGAAATAATTGACTGTGATCTTGACGAATTCTACGCGAACGGATTTATGGCGGACGCTGACGACAGCGAGGTCGCAATGAACCTTTCCGCCGATACTGTCCTCCGCTCGGGCAAAGCCGTCACTCCGCCCGCGGTTACTCTTACAAACGAGATGGGCGTCGAGTACGCCGAGGACGAGGACTATACCCTGACTTATTACCGTGTAGCAGAGGGCGCAGACGGTGAACTCACAGAAGTCGAAATAGCAAAAGAGGATATTAAAGACAGCGGAACCTATAATATTGTCGCGACTCCGACGCGCAACGGCGTGCTTTCGGGTGAAGCGCAGGCTAAGTTCGTTGTGATCGATCCGCTGCTCGGCGACGCCGACGGCGACGGTTTATTGACTATCAGCGATGTGACAGCCATTCAGCGGCATGTTTCCGAATATCAGAATGTTAATAACTTTGCCGCCGCCGATGTTGACGGCATCGCCGACGCAACGCTTGTCCAAAGATTTTTGGCGGAATATTACGTTGAATACCCGGTCGGAGAGCGCTCGGCGTAACACATCCCTTAATAAAAGGAGATAATATGATGTGTAAAAAGATAATATCCGTTTTGCTGAGTCTGACGCTTATAATGGGCGCTTTGATCATCGCGCCTTTGTCGGCTTCGGCTGAAACTACATATGAAAGCGGCGAATACAGCTATGTTCTTGTGACAAAAGACGAAGTAACTACCGCCGAGATCACCGCTTATTCCGGCTCTGACGCCGCGCTGACTATCCCGGATACACTCGACGGCTATACTGTGGGCGCCATCCGTCGGGAGGCGTTCCGCAGAAAGGCTTTTCTGACCTCGGTTGTGATTCCCGATACGGTTACGTTTATCGCGGATTACTCTTTCGCGGATAACGCCAATCTTGAAAGCGTAACGCTGCCCGCTTATCTTGATGATTTGGCAAGAGCGTCCTTTAGTAGCTGTACCGCTCTTACCAAGATTACCCTGCCCGCGACGATCACCAAATGCTACGCCAATTCCGGTGGGTGGATGACCTTCCTCGGACCGTTCAACGGCTGCTCAAATTTGAGCACGGTCAATTTTGAAAGCGGTTTTACAACCATACCCGACTACTTCTTTGAGGGCTGCACCGGTATTACAGCCATGAATATTCCCGATACGGTAACGTCTGTGGGCTCATGCGCTTTTGAAAACTGCACCAACCTGACTGCGATCGACCTGCCCAATTCGGTGGAGAGCATCGGGACGAGAGCTTTTTCAGGCTGTACCGCGCTGACAAGTGTAGAGATCCCGACGCTGATAGAGAAGCTTGAGGACAACACCTTCTCAGGCTGTACGCAGCTTGAGTCCATCAGCTTTCCGCCCGACTGCGCGGAAATCGGAAGCTATGTCTTTCAGGATTGCAGCTCACTGTCATCGATCGATCTGTCCGGCATTTCAAAGCTCGGAACCTACGCGTTCAAAAACTGCACCTCGCTGACTTCAATCAATATCCCGGCTTCGCTCTGCGCGGACGGCAGCTCAGTCAAAGAACCCTTCATCGGCTGCTCAAATCTCAGCACCGTTACCTTTGACAAGGGGATCACCAGGATACCGCAGTATCTGTTCCAAAACTGCACGGGACTGACAAGCATAACGATCCCCGATACAGTAACCTCGATCGAGTCAAGCGCGTTTTACGGCTGCACCAACCTTGCGGCTGTCAGCATGAGCGATTCGGTAAAGACTATCGGCGGCAGCGCGTTCTATAACTGCACGGCATTATCCAACCTCACGCTGTCCCCGGCGCTTGAGAGCTTAGGCGGCTCAGCCTTCGGCAAATGCACCTCGCTTGAGAGCGTTACCATTCCCTCAACGCTGACCGACGCCGGAGGCTCACAGTACGGCCCATTTACAAACTGCGCCAATCTGAATAACATCACCTTCGCTCAGGGCACCACCGCGATCGCCCCCTATCTGTTCGCTCACTGCACAGGTTTGACAAACGGGCTTGATATCCCGAGCGGCGTTACCTCTATCGGGAACGGCGCGTTTAAGGATTGTACTAATCTCGCCTCCGTCACTATTCCGGCTTCTGTGGATACGATCGGCAGCAGCGCGTTCAACAATTGCGACGCCATAACAACTATCACAATCCCCGACGCGGTCACCGTCTTGGGCAGCTACGCTTTCGCACACTGCGACTCGCTTGAAAGCGTCGATTTCGGCGAGGGCTTGCAGACGCTCAACGATCATGCATTCTATTACTGTACAAGCCTTGACAACATCACCTTCCCGGCAACACTGACGACTATCGGCGGAGAAGCGTTTTCCGGCTGCACCTCGCTTACATCTGTCACGGTAACCAAATCCCTTACGGATTCAGGCACCTCGGGAAGCGGTGTTTTCAGCGGCTGCTCAAGCCTTGAAAACATATATTTTGAAAACGGCGTAACACAGATCCCCGACCGATTCTTCTACTATTGCAGCGGTATCAAGAGCGTTACCCTGCCCAATACCGTTACATCAATCGGTGAATACGCGTTTTATCGCTGCGCAGACCTCGAGGAGATCGATATCCCCGCGTCTGTTACAAGCATCGGGAAAAACGCCTTTGATGAATGCGCAAAGCTGAATAACGTCACTCTGCCGAGCGGAGTGACCGAAATCAAACCATACACCTTCTATAATTGTACCTCGCTCGATAACATCACGATCGAGGGGGCAGTCACTTCTATCGGCAACAGCGCGTTTGCGGGCTGCACAAGCCTAACGAGCTTTACGATCCCTTCAACGGTAACAACGCTGGGCAACAGCTCGTTCGGCGGCACCGCGCTGACAAGCGTAAACATTCCGGCGGCGCTGACTTCCGTAGGTCAATACGGTCCCTTCAGCGGCTGCAACAGCCTTGCCGAAGTCACCTTTGAGCAGGGTATTGCCTCGATACCCAACGGCCTTTTCAGAGGCTGCGGCGGTATTTCCGATATCGATATTCCGGATACGGTAACCTCTATCGGCGAATTTGCGTTCTACGGCTCGGGTATTTCATCCATTACCATTCCCGAGTCGGTTGAGAGCATAGGCCGCTACGCGTTTTATCACACCAAGCTTGAAACCGTTTCGATCCCATCAAAGGTAAAGGCGATCAACGAGTACACCTTTGATTCCTCGGCGCTGACGAGTGTTTCGCTCTCCGAAGGGCTGGAAACCATAGGAACCAACGCGTTCGGTTCATGCCCTGATCTTGAAGCGATAACCATTCCGGCAATGCGTGACCAAAATCGGCGGCAGCGCGTTTGTGAACTGCGCGTCACTTGAAACAGTCACTTTCAACGAAGGACTCACCGAGATCGGGGGCTACGCGTTTAGCGGCTGTTCATCTTTAGAGGAAGTCACGCTGCCAAAAAGCCTGTCAAAGCTCGAATCCTGCGTGTTCAAGAACTGCACTTCCCTGACCGATGTGTTTATCCCGAAGTCGCTGACAACAGTAGGCAGCTACGGCGCGTTCTGCGGCTGTTCAAGCCTTACTGACGTTACCTTTGAACAGGGCATGACCGCGATCCCGGATAATCTGTTCTACGAAAGCGGCTTGAAACAGATCACCGTTCCCGATACCGTAACGTCTATCGGAAAATACGCTTTCTATCACTGCGAATCGCTTGAAGCTGCGGACATGTCCTCAGCGCCGATCACAAGCATAGGCGCCAATGCCTTTGAAAAATGCTATATCCTCTCCGGTGTTACACTGCCGTCAACTCTCGAAAATCTGGGCAGCATGGCGTTCAGCCGCTGTAACGCGCTTGAAACTATCGAGATCCCCGCGTCGCTGATGTCCGCCGGCGGTTCTGTCTACGGTCCCTTCTATGACGCCCAGGGACTTGTTTCCGTTACCATTGAGGAAGGCGCCGACGAAATCGCGCCGTACCTCTTCTCGCGCTGCTACGCGCTCGAGTCGATCACCGTTCCCGACGGCGTAACAAAAATCGGCGATTACGCGTTCAATCAGTGCGGCATCAAGAGCATCACGCTCCCCGATTCTTTGACGACCATTGAGCGTGACGCGTTCTACAACAGCGGACTCGAGAGCATTACGCTTCCGGATACCGTGACCGAGATAGGATACTATTCCTTCAGCAAATGTTCCTCGCTGACCTATGCCGACATCGGCTCCGGCGTGACCACTCTCGACAGCGATACATTCAGGGATTGCTCAAACCTTGAAACCTTTATTTGTACCTCCGACGACCTCACATTCAATCAGTACACGTTCTACGGCGACAGCAAGGTTACCTTCTACGGCAAGCACAGCGCCGAAAACTACATGAACAGCGCGAAGAACGTTTATAACCGATCCTACATCGGCACCGACGAGCACGACACCATGACGTGGAGCTGGGACGGCTATTCGGCGGCGACGCTTACGATCTCGTGTGAGGGATGCGACATTGAGGATCAGACTCTCGAAGCGGTCGTCACCTCTGAGATCACCACGCCGCCGACCTGTACCGAGGACGGCGTGCGCACCTACACCGCGACCGCGACGGTAATAAACGGCGTTTCTTATTCAGACCAAAAGACTGAGGCTATCCCGGCAACGGGACACCGTTACGGCGTACCCGGAACGCCGGCTACCTATACGAGCACCGGTCTGACCGACGGCGTTCGCTGCAAGGTGTGCAGTGAATGGCTTGTTGAGCCGCAGGTTATCCCCAAGCTCGTTTCCGATTATGTTATAGGCGACGCAAACCGCGACGGAAAACTCACCGTGCGCGATTTAACCGCTATTCAGCGCCATATCTCCGAATTCAATCTTTTTGACGCCGAGCAGATTTATCTGGCTGATATAAACATGGACGGTGTGGTAAATATAGACGACGCAACGCTTATTCAAAGATTTCTTGCGGAATACGAGGTTCCGTATCCAATAGGAGGATAACGGTTGTAAAACAATGTTGCCGGAAACATCAACTATTTGGTTATGCTGTTTTCTGTCACCCGCGATTATTAATCTTAAACTTGCGCGCTCAATTTGCTGCAATAGTGTATTGAATTGGGTTGAACAAATCGTAAAGAAGTAGTATAATCTAATTCGGGTGATACTATGGATGAAATAAAAAAGGTACTGTCGCATGACGCGGTGCGTGTGCGGCAGTACGCGTTTTCGTTTGTAAAGTGGATTCTTTTTGCGGCGCTAACGGGCGCTCTGGGCGGCACGATAGGCACGGCGTTCAGATACTCAATAAACTATGTTACCGACTTGCGCTTTGACAATCCGTGGCTGTGCTGGCTATTGCCGCTGGGCGGTCTTGTGATCGCATTTTTATATCGGGTAACAAAGCTTTCGGGGCACGCCGACACAAACCTTATCATCAATTCGGTGCGCACCGACGGAAAGCTTCCGGTGCTGCTCGCCCCGGTAATATTTGTTTCTACAATAATAACCCACCTTTTCGGCGGCTCGGCAGGACGTGAGGGAGCGGCGCTGCAGCTGGGAGGCACTATAGGCAGCTTTATAGGCAAAGTGTTCCGCTTTAACGAAAAGGATATGCACATGGCTATCATGTGCGGAATGAGCGGTCTTTTTTCCGCGCTTTTCGGCACGCCCGTAACCGCGGCTATTTTCGCCATGGAGGTCATCTCAGTCGGAATAATGTACTACAGCTCGTTTGTACCGTGCATGGTTTCGGCGCTTACGGCGTTCTGGGTGACCGGGATGTTTGGCCTTGAGCCTGTAGAATACGTTATTAAGAAGATTCCCTCGCTCGAGCTTCCCAATGTTCTGCTTACGGCTGTTATTGGCGTTGGCTGTGCGCTTGTCAGCATTCTGTTCTGCCTTGCGCTTGAATGGACTCACAAGTTTGCCGCAAGGTTTTTCAAGAACGAGTATTTACGGCTGACTGTGGGCGGTACGGCAATTGTCATTATGACGTTTTTTATAGGCACAAGATATTCGGGTTCGAGTACTGATATTATCGACCAAGCGCTTGGCGGCGGCGATGTTCTGCCGTACGACTTCGTATTAAAAATCATCTTTACCGCAATTACTATAGGCTTCGGCTACAAGGGCGGTGAAATCGTCCCCACTCTCTTTATCGGCGCCACCTTCGGTTCGCTTGTGGGAGGCTTAATCGGGCTTCCGCCCGCATTTTCTGCCGCAGTCGGAATGATAGCCCTTTTCTGCGCGGTAGTTAACTGCCCCATAGCCTCAATCATCCTTTCAATTGAAATATTCGGCTCGCAGGGCATTGTGCTGTTCGCCATTGCCGTATGCATAAGCTTTATGCTTTCGGGCTATTACGGGCTTTACACCGGGCAGAAAATCATCTACTCAAAGCGCAGAACAAGATTCATAAACAGAAACGTAAAATAAAAAAATCGGCGGCTCCGTTTACGGAACCGACGTTTTACATAGTATTAGCTTGTATCAAAAATAAATGCCGGGGCAGAGGACAAACGCGTCAAACGCGAGTACCGCCGCCGAAATCACCCAGAGCACGATTTTTTTCTCGGCGCAGGGCGAGAAGTAATAAACATTCTGCTTTCTCGGCTTTACAATGTGGGCGGTAAACATATAGCCCCAGAAGAAGCCTATCATGCCGAAAACGTTTATTATCGGACTGATTATAAGAAACGCCTGTATATCGTCCTTTGCGATCGGGCTGTTAAGCTCAACGAGCGTAAAAGCTGCGGCGTTAAAGAGGTAAGGGAACAGATAAATCGCCGAGGCAACTCTGTTTCGCTCTTTTTTATCGTTGTTGTCGCTGATAAAATGGAACGCCTGACGGTACGCGATATAGAATACAAACAATATGCCCAGCGAGCCGACAATAAGCAGTCCCACGCGAAGAACATTGCTGCCGTCAAAGCGCTGCAGCACCTTTGCCCAGTCGCCGAGCTGAGCGTCGGGATCGGGAGAATACAGAATACCGTCGCGCAGGAAGTAGCCGAAGCCCATGCTGTAATGCATCATCGTCATCATTAGAACGAGCGGTCTGC
>CAMHHL010000067.1 GCA_946184925.1 uncultured Clostridia bacterium
CCTCGGGGGAAGGTGTCGCCGACAACTTGTTGGCGGTGACGGATGAGGGACTACGTTTTTGCAAGAAGTGCTTTTGATAAGGAGTATTCTTTACTCTATATCACGGTTTCTGTTAAATGTTGGTTATTGTAACAATAAACTGAGATGTATCGGAAAAGTAGTCCCTCATCCGACCGATTCGCAAGCGAATCGCCCACCTTCCCCCAAGGGAAGGCTTTTGACGTTTGATAGGAGCAGTTGTCACAGCCCAAACCAAACCCTTGACAGGAGAACTCAAGCCAAAAGGGTAGAGATTGCTCATTCTCCGATTTTGCGGAGCTGACCGGCGTTTTCTTCAACAAGCCTGTCGTAGATTGACATGTTGCGGATGATGTCCTTGACCGTTCTGTCGAGCCCGGAGCCCTCGGAATAATCGGCAGGATAGATAAAGTCAACCCTGTCCTTGCGCAAAAGCTCCTTGACCTTCTCGTCAAGCTGCTGATACACGGCAATCGCCTTGCCGCCGTAGCTCTTCATCATCTTCATGCACGGAACATCGGAGAGACCGTCGCCGATGTAAATCATATTTGTGAACGGTATTCTCTTGCTGTCATCGGGCATACTGCGGTTGAGGTCAACGTCGTTCGAGACATCGAGCACACCCTTGTTGATACGATAGACAAACTGAGTTTTGTTGGTGTAATTTACCGCGGTTTTCGGCCACACGGCGTTGCCGTCGGCGTCGTAGAGATACTCGCAGGCGAAGATATTCTTGAACTCGCCGCTGATTACGGTGCCGTCGATAATCTCCTTCATTCCGGATGAGATGACATAGTGCTCCACCTCAACTCCGACGCTCTCGCCGAAATCGTTGATTCTGCGGAACCAATCGGTAACGCCCGGGAAAAAGTCGATATCCCTGCCGTTGTCCTCAAGGCGCGAGCGCTTGAGAGGGATATTCTTTTCCTGAGAGATTTTTATCGCCGCGTACATATACGCAAGCACCGAATCCATCTTCTCGCGCTGCTGGACGTCGTTGGTATAGTCCCAGAACTCGTGAACCTCAAGCCCGAGGCTCGGGATAAAGCGGTAGTTCTGCATGTCCTTGGCGCAGAGAGTTTTGTCGAAGTCGTACATCAGGGCAACAATAGGCTTGCTCATGGCTGCTCCTTACTTGTACTCTGTAATCTCAATATTCTTGATTGTAACGTCCTTAACGGGCTTGTCAGACTCGGTCTTTACGGCAGCAATCTTATCGACAACGTCCATTCCCTCGAAAACCTGACCGAAAACAGTGTGTCCGCGGTCAACGGCGTTGAACTGGCCGTCAAGTCCGGGGTTGCCGCCGGTCTTCTTGTAAAGTTTGCGAACGTCGTCGGGAACGATGTCGGCTGCGAAGAAGGAATTATATCCGAACTGATTGATTGCCATCTGGAGCACATCTGAGGTGTTTCCGCTCTGCTCGATTGCGTTCTTGACCTGCGTCCACATTGATTCGGAAGCGTCGATGTCGGCGCTCTTGTTCTGGTTGATAAAGAACTGCGAGCCGTTGGTGTCGGCGCCGCTGTTAGCCATAGCGATTGAACCGCGAAGGTTGAAAAGCTTGTCGCAGAACTCATCCTCGAACGCACTGCCGAAGGAGCTTGTGCCGCCGGTGCCGTTCATGTTCTCATAATCTCCGCCCTGAATCATAAAGTCTTTGATTACACGGTGGAAGATGTTGTTGTCGTACTTGCCGTCCTGAGCGAGCTTTTTGAAGTTCTCGACGGCCTTGGGAGCGTACTCGGGGAAAAGCCTGAGCTTGATGTCGCCCTCGGAGGTGTGGATAACGGCAATCTCGTCACCCTTCTTAGGCGCTTCGAGCTGGAAGCCGGCTTTCTCGTCAGCGTGAGTGATGACGGGGTTGATTCCGAGCGAATCTATGTTGGTGATTCCCATGTCGACAAGCTCCTGATATGCAGGGCTGTCGCTCTTTTCTGTTTTCTTCTCAGCAGTTGTCTCAGCCTCTGTTGTCGCCTCGGTGGTTGACGACGTTTCGTCCTTTTTATCTCCGCCGCAGGACGAGAGAGCCATCGCAGAACCGGCGACAAGCGCGCCTGCAAGCAGAATTGAAATGATTTTTTTGATATTCATGTTTTAACTTCCTTTCTAAGGTGATACCCGATTAGGGTTGCGGTATTGCCTTAATAACATAACAGTAATATTGTATTACAAATAATCCCAAAAAGCAAGAGTAATAAATGACTTGGCGAAAACATATTATTGTATGGAAAAGAACGGAGGAATAACCATGTCAAGATTCTTGCCCGAGGGCAGTCTGATATCAACCGAAGAGAACCTTATGTACATAAACAATCCCGACAAGCTTACGGAGGCGTACAAACGCGGAAAAATCCTTGAAGCAAAAGCTCTTGTGTGCGACAGCGAGCACAATCTCCGCCTGAAGCTCGGAGGGGTGAACGCGATTATTCCGCGCGAGGAGGGAGCTATGGGAATACGCGAGGGCACCGTGAGGGATATTGCCGTAATCTCGCGCGTAAACCGTCCCGTGTGCTTCATTATCACCGATTTGACGACAGACGCAAGCGGCAATCCTCTCGCGATTCTCTCGCGCGAGAAGGCGCAGAAAAGATGCTGCGAGAACTACATCGACACACTGATTCCCGGCGACATAATCGACGCGAGAATCAGCCACATCGAGACGTTCGGAGTTTTCGCGGACATAGGCTGCGGAGTTGTCGCGCTGATGCCGATTGACGCAATCTCGGTGTCGCGGATAGAGCATCCGCGCGAGAGATTCACCATCGGAATGAACGTCAAGGCAGTCATCAAGTCGATTGAAAACGGGCGGATTACGCTGAGCCACAAGGAGCTGCTCGGAACATGGGAACAGAATGTTGAAGCTTTTTCGCCCGGCGAGACGGTAACGGGGATTATCCGCAGCGTCGAGAGCTACGGTTCGTTCGTTGAGCTCACTCCGAACCTTGCCGGGCTTGCGGAAACTCACCCGGATGCGAAAAAGGGATTGCAGGCGAGCGTGTTCATCAAGAGCATTATTCCCCACAAAATGAAGATTAAGCTCATAATTATCGACACATTCGACTACACCTACAACCCTAAGCCGCCGCGCTATTATTTTTCGGGCTCGCATATCGACCGCTTTGTCTATTCGCCGCCGAGCAGCCGCAAGCTTGTGGAAACGGTGTTTTAAAGTGAAAGTTGAAAGTTGAAAAGTGAAAGTTGTAAGTTGTAAGTGAAAAGTTGTAAGTTGCGGTCGAGTAGATAGGCTGAATAGGAAAACAATGTCGCTGCGCCGAAAATATTTCTATGCTGCTTGCGCAGCAAGCATAAAAATTCGGTCGGGCAACAGACGTGAGAAACTCACAATCTGTCTGCCCGACCAAAACTTACCACTTACATCTTACAACTTACAACTTGCTCGCCACATTAATTGCTAATTGCTCATTGCTAATTGCTAATTAATTACGCATTACGCATTACGAATTACGAATTAAATAATAGTACTTCCCGCCGGACTTGACGTACTCATAGCCCTTGTACTTCCCTGCCTCAATCCAGCAGATAACCTGAACCGTTGTGCCCTTTTTGATTGTTGTCTTTGTGAGCTTGTTGCCCTTGACGAGATAGGCGGAGGTGTCCTTTATGAAGGAATAGCTCACAAGCCCGGAGAGCCCCTTTTTGTTCAGATTTGAATTGATAATATAGAAGGTCTTGTTCTTGTAGCTGACCTTTGACCAGCCGTACATATCGTCCTCAAGCCATTTGAGGACGGTATTCTTTTTTATCTTCGCGTAGGCGACGCTGTCGCCAACCGGGTCCTTGTACGCCGCCTTGTAGAGCCTGCAGCGGCGCTTTGTCTTAACATTGACTCCGTTCAGACGGCTTTTTACCGCCGCGCGGAAGCCGTCCATGGTATAGCCGAATTTTCCCCACCAGTTTGTCGGGTCAACGTGACCGCTGCCGAAGCCCTTGTCGTAGGCTTCCTTGTGGCTTACGATATTATCAGGGCTTATTCCGTACTTGCGGCAGAGCCAAACGCAGAACGTCACCGCCTTGTCGTAGACCTTCTTGCAGTAGGACTTGTCCGAAAGGTCGTCCTCGCACATTTCAAACTGGATATACGCCGGATTGAAGTTATAGGAACCGTTCCACCCGGAGCCGACGCCCCAGCAGCAGATGTCAAAGGGCAAGGTCTGATAGCAGCGCACGACGTCGTTTTTGTCATAGCCGATGAAAGCGTGGACGCAGACATAAAGCCCTGAGCGGTTCCAGTCGTTGTTGTAGATGTTCTTGCCTATCACGCCGTCGTCGGGCTGGACATAGCGCTTGATATACGGATTGTTCGCGCCCGTGGAATGGACGACGATTCCGGCAGGCGTCATCTTCTGATATTCCTTGTAGCAGTCGTTTTTTGTCAGAATAATTTTTCCGTCAATTACAGCCATATTTTCACCTCCCCTACATCATATGCCTGTCCGCAACTGTTGTGAGATTTTTAAAAAAATTCTATAATGGAGTATGAAAACAGACATTCGCTTTGTCTAATATACAGAGACATACACCTCGAGAGGTCAGATATGAAAAAGAAGGACAACCAAAGGTTTGAGCATATCTATTATGCATACAAGGACGACGTGCTGAGAATCTGTTATCTGTATCTGAAGGACGCCGGTCTTGCCGAGGACGCCGCGCAGGAGACGTTCTGCAAAATTCTCGGTAAGCTGCACACCCTGAGAGATGAAACACGGCTGAAAAGCTGGATACTCAGCATAACCGTCAACATATGCAAGAACAAGCTCAGGCACAAATCAAGGCGCGAGATTCCGACGGAAACACTCCCCGAAGGCGAGGCAGCGGAAGCCGACCTCGACACAGCTCTCAGCGTCACGGAGGCAATCGGCAGGCTCTCGCCGGAGCTCAGGGAAATTATAATTCTCTACTACTATCAGGAGCTCACTCAAAGAGAGATAGCGGCTATTCTCAGAGTTCCGGAGACTACTGTCGCGTATCGCCTCAGAACAGCAAAAAGACAACTAAAAGCCTTTCTCAAGGAGGACAGTTATGAATGACATCGGAAAGCGGCTCAGCACCGAGCTCGACGGAATCGTAATGCGTCAATCTGCCGACGAAATCCGCTGCGCCTACCGAAAAAAACAAAGAAAAAACCGCGCGACCGCACTCGCCTCGGCGCTTGCAGTATGCGCGGTGATAACAACACTCACTATTCTGAACGCCGGCACCGGAGTAATAACAAATATGATGAACTCGGCGGCGCAGATGCTCAGCGGTCTTGCCGGGACTTCAAGCGAGACTATCCCCTCACCTGCCCTGCCTGCCTCGGCACCATCCGCAGCGGCGATCGCAGGTAAACAGACACACCCGACCGTCACCGAAAAGGTCACCGCGACTCAGAAGGAAACAAAGTCAGTCCATGAAAAAACCGCCGGTCCGACGGAAGCGCCGCTAAACTCAGCCGAGCGTGAAACCGCGGCGCGCGCGACAGAAGCCTCATCATCTGTCGCTCAGCCCGAACCGACAGACAATCCAATCGCGGGCGAAAACTTCACCGCAGGGGATTTCACCCTCACACTGCTCTCGGACGGAACACTCAGCCTGAAAAAATACAGCGGAAGAGAACAGTCTGTAATAATCCCCGGGAAAATTGACGGCTACGTCGTAAGCTCAATCGACGATTACGCTTTCACCGGGCAGAGAGTAACCAGAATCCATATCCCGGACAGCATAAGCTCAATAGGCTCAAAGGCGTTTTGCAGGCTATATTCGCTTCGCTCCTTCACTGCGGACAGCAGCAACAAAAGCTACGCCGCAAACGACGACATACTCTACAACAAGAGTATGACAAAGCTCATTTGCTCTCCGGCGCTGAAAAGGGACGTGTCAATACCTGCCGCCGTTAAGGAAATCGGCGACTACGCCTTTTATCAATCCGAGACTTTCGATTTGAAAATCCCGAAATCTGTCACAAAGGTCGGCGACTATGCGTTCTACAAATCTCCTCTCCCAAAAACCGCCCAGGGCTCCTTCAGGGAAATTGGCGACTACGCATTCTATCAGGCGTCGCTGACAGCTTTTCCGCGGCTTTCGGACACCCAAAAAATCGGAAACGCCGCCTTTTACGGCAACTCCTGCGGCAGTTCAGTCACACTTCCCTCCGGATTAAGAGAAATCGGTCTCGCCGCATTTGGCGGATGCCACAACACCACCTCTGTAAGGATAGACACCTCCGCCGACTTCAACTCGGCGTTCGAGCAGTGCACTAATCTGAAAACCGTAACCTTCACCGACAAAGTCACAAGGGTTAGCTCAAAGGCGTTCTACAGATGCACAGATCTGAGCAAGCTGAACTTCTCCCCTTCTATTGAAACAATCGGAATCTCAGCGTTCAGCGGCTCCGGGCTGAGCTATGTTCAAATTCCTGCCGGGATAACCATAATCGGAGCTAACGCATTTTCCGGATGCCCACAGCTCGGCTACGTTTCGCTCCCGAAGGGGCTCGGCGCAATCGGCGACAAGGCGTTCTATCAATGTCAAAAGCTCATAAAGCTCAAAGTCCCGTCAAGTGTGACCAAAATCGGCACCCAAGCGCTCGGCTACTCCTCCGGCGGAAAAACAAATCTCACCGTCAGCGGCTACGAAGGAACCGCCGCTCAGAGATATTGCGCGGAAAACGAGCTCGCCTTCGAGAGCCTCGGCACAGTTCTCAAAACCAAAATCACACTGAAAAGCTATATTGCCGAAATCAAAATCGGCAAAACATACAAAATCACCGCGACAGTTACCAACCCCAAGGGCAGCACAACCTTCACTTCCGCCGACAAGAGCATAGCAACAGTTGGCAAAAGCGGCATTGTGCGAGCCAAATCCAAAGGCAGTGTCGTGATTACGGTTCAGAATAACGGCGTGAAAAGGAAATTCACAGCCATTATCAAATAAGGAGATTACTATGGAAATGTTTAAAAAAATGTCAGCGCTTGCTCTCGCTTTAATAACGCTGTTCAGTCTGTCCGTCACAGCGTTTGCGGAGAGCTCTTCCGCCGGAAATGAACATAAATACGAAATAGAAGAAGACTTTGTTCCTGCTCCGCAAAAGCCGGAAAACGAATTGAAATACTGGGATTACGGCTATGTTATCTCAGATGACGGAATGCTCACAATCACCTCGTACAACGGCACGGACAAGGATGTAACCATTCCCTCAGAGCTTGCCGGTCAGAAGGTCAGAGCGCTTGGCTCATCATCATTCTTCGGTAACGATAATCTTGTGAGCGTCACAATCCCGCCTGAAGTTCGGAGAATAGAAAAAAGCGCTTTTCGCCGGTGCAAAAAGCTCGAAACCGTTCGTTTTGATAACGAAGAAAACTCCGAGCTCAAGTCTATTGACGCAACGGCTTTTTACTATTGCATTAATCTCAAAGACATCTGCTTACCTAACGCAAAACAAGCGTACAGCCTCGGGAGAGAAATATTCGGATACTGCCATTCACTGAGCGAAATTTCAATCCCGAAGGAAGTCACAAAAATTCCGTCAAACGCGTTTATGCATTGTGAAACCTTGGAGCAGGTAAGCTTCGAGGGAGTACCGGACGAAATCGGAGATTTTGCCTTTCTGAGCTGTTATGAGCTCAGTGATATCTCCTTTAACGGAGAAAAGCCGGATGAAAACTCTGAAATTAATATACCGGACGAGGTGACAAGCCTCGGCAAGGACATTTTCTTTGAATGCCGCTCAATACGCAAGCTCAACATTCCGGCGCGTGTAACCGAGATTGAGCCGAGCATGTTCAAAGGGTGCAGCGCTCTTGAATCCGTCGGCTTTCGCGGAGAGATAACATCAATCGGTTCATACGCATTTTATTCCTGTTCAGCTCTCAAGGATATTATCTTCAAAGGTCAGGAGCCCGACGAAACAATCACCATTCCCGAAACTGTTGAAAAAATCGGGCTCTCCTGCTTCACGCAATGTGACTCAATCACAGATGTTGTACTCGGGGATAAAATAGCCGAGATACCGGACTTTGCGTTTATGGACTGCAAGAGCCTGTCGAGCGTTGTATCGCGCGGCTCAATCGGCGCCATAGGCGAGCAGGCGTTCTCCGGCTGCAAGGCTCTGAGCTCAATAGTACTTTCGTGCAATCTGTCCGAAAAGCCGGCAGACGGCGCGCTCATTATACCTGACGCAGTAAAAAAGCTCGGCATCGGAGCTTTCTGCAAATGCACGTCAATAAAAGCAGTCACCGTCGGCGAAGGAATTGCGGTTTTACCCGAAAGCTGCTTTGAACACTGCACAGCCCTTGAAGATGTTACGCTCAAAAGCATAACCGAGATAGGCTATTCGGCATTCAGCCACTGCTCCTCGCTGAAAGAGATTTCTCTGCCGGACACGTTGAAATCAATCGGCGGCATGGCGTTTTGGTGGAGCGGTCTCATAGAAATCAACATTCCGGATTCCGCAACGGCTGTAGGCTTTGACGCGTTCGAATACTGCGAATCGCTCACGAAGATTGCCTTCGGCAAAAACCTCAGAACGATAGAAAGCGGTGTATTCGCCCATTGCGCCGCCTTGGAAAAAGTCTCAATACCGGATACTGTCAAAACGATTGAGAGAGACGCGTTCACGGCGTGCACCGTGCTGAAAGAGATTACAATCACTAAAGCCACGACCGAAATCGCCGCGGGAGCAATCGGATATATGAACTACCCGAACAACAAGCTCATCGAAGGTGTGACAATCCACTGCTTCTACAACAGCGCCGCGGACATCTACGCAAGGTCTAATCCGCACATTAACGTCGAATACATCGACACTCCGCCGAAGGAAAGCGACGACATCGAGCCGCACACGCCTACTGAAATCTCACTCAAAAAAAGCGCCCTCACTATTTACGTAAAAGGCACAGCGAAGATAGCCGCGAGCGTAAAAAATCCCGACGGCGAGACAATTTACCAGAGCTCCAACCCAAAAGTCGCCAAGGTTGACAAGAACGGCAAAATCACCGCTCTGAAAAAAGGCACTGCGACAATCGCCGTAGTCAACGGCGACGCGGCGAAAACCGTGAAGGTAAGCGTCAAAGCGCCCTACCTCTCAAAAAACGGCAGGAAAATTTCCGCCGTCACCGTCCGCAGGGGCAAGACCGTCAAGGTCAGAATCATCGGCAAGCTGCAAGGTAAAAACAACTCTTACTCAAGCACAAGCCGGGCAAAAATCGTCTCCCCAAAAAACTCCTCTGTAATCAAAATCAAAGGGCTAAAACGGGGCTATACCGCTTTGAAAATCAAAGTCGGCGGAATATTATTAAGGCTCAAGGTCAAAGTAAACTGACTTCTGCAAACAAGGGACGTCACGAATCTCCGGGACGTCCCTTGTTTTAGTCGCCCAAAAGAATTCCCGGGCAAAAAGAAACATGAGCTATTGACTTTTCAAACCTCATACTATATAATGTGTACTGACGCAACGGGGTGTAGCGCAGTTGGTAGCGCGCCTGGTTTGGGACCAGGATGTCGGGGGTTCAAGTCCCTTCACTCCGACCA
>CAMHHL010000068.1 GCA_946184925.1 uncultured Clostridia bacterium
GGCTTACCGATGTGCTGACACTAATCACTTACCTATGTGCTGACCCAACAGACCATAATTTTCAATTTTCAATTTTCAACTTTCCACTTTCCACTCTCCCATAATTAAAGGCTGCCACGCATAGCGTAGCAGCCTTTTGGAATCGTTTGATTAGCAGAAGAATACGTCCATTTCCTTCTCTTCGCCGTCAGCAACAAAGTAAGCCTTGCTCTCCTCGGGCTTGAGGTAAACAGTAATATCCTTGGCAGCCTTGCCGTTTGTGATCTTAATGTTCTTAACAACCTCGTCGATTGAAACCTGAACGCCGCCGAACTCTACGAATACTTCTACATTTGTAGCAGCAGCCTTAGCTGCAGTCTTCTTTGCGGGAGCCTTAGCAGCAGTCTTCTTTGCGGGAGCCTTCTTCTCGGCAGCAGCCTTTGTGGCTGTCTTTTTCTCAGCAGCCTTTGTAGCTGTCTTTTTCTCGGCAGCCTTTGTAGCTGTCTTCTTTTCAGCAGCGGCCTTTGTAGCTGTCTTTTTCTCAGCAGCCTTAGTAGCTGTCTTCTTAGCAGCAGTCTTTGTCTCTGTTGCTTTTGTCTCTGTTGTTTTTGTCTCTGTCTTCTTAGTAGCCATTATATGACCCTCCTGTAAAAGAATTGATATTTTACTCTTGTAAGCAATTTTTATGTTTACATTGGTAATTATACTGATATTTTTCCAAAAGTCAATCAATTTCCAAAACTTTGTAACTTTGTACAAATTGCATAATTTAATAATGCGTTTTTATATAAAAAGTACAAGTCAAAATTCGCGAAAACTGCTGTTTAATCGGCTGTTTCGAACTTTTGAAAAAATCATTGCAATAAAATTAATCTGCATATTGTAATTCTCAAAAAGAATTGTTATAATGTTAAGGTTAATAGGTGTGTCCGATTTTTCGGACAGGAAGGCAGTCCCATGTTAGATAATCTTATTCTTGTCAGCGGACAGGTTTTTATACTTTTTATTCTCATAGCGATTGGTTTTGTCTGCGGAAAGACAGGGCTAATCGGCGAGCGCGGAGCAAAAACCCTCACGGACGTTGTGCTCTATATCGCCACGCCCTGCATAATGATAAAGTCGTTTCAGGACGTGAAGTACGACCCTGCGCTCGCGGTCAATCTCGCGATAACAACCGTTTGCGCGGTGCTTACTATGGTCGCTTCGATATTCATCTCAAGACTTGTTTTCCGCGATAAGGACATGAGCAGGCGCAAGGTTCTCAGCTTCAGCGTTGTGTTCTCGAACTGCGCGTTTATGTCGCTTCCGCTCCAGAATGCCGTTCTCGGAGCCAAGGGCGTTTTCTACGGCTCAGTGTATGTCGCGGTGTTCAATATTATCGTCTGGAGCTATGGTATTGCTGACATGAGCGGCGACGGCAAGGGGCTGAATATTCGCAAAATCCTGCTCAACCCGGGCGTAATCGGCGTGACGATTGCGGTGGTTCTGTTCTTCCTCAGACTGAGCCTTCCCGAGCTTTTGATGCAGCCAATCAACTACCTCGCCGCGCTCAACACGCCGCTGCCCATGCTTGTAATCGGCTACTACCTTTCGCGCACCGCCTTCAAAAAATACCTGCGCGACGGCGGAATCTATCTCGTCATGCTGCTCAGGCTTGTGCTGATTCCGTGCGTTTCGATGGTTGTAATGCGCCTCTGCGGCGTCAGCGGAGATATTCTCACCGCCTGCACAATCGCGTCGTCGGCGCCTGTTGCCGCAACGACCACAATGTTCGCCACAAAGTTCGGCAGGGACATTGAGCTCTCCGTGGGAACCGTTTCGTTCACCACTGTCGTCTCAATTGTCACAATGCCGCTCATCATCGCAATTTCCCAAACCATAGGATAGTTTACGGAGTTTATTATGCCTAGAAGCTCAATGCAAAAGCAAAAGCTGCTTTATATACAAAAAATCCTGCTCGAAAAAACCGACGAGAACCACGGAATGACGCTCAGCGAGCTGATTGAGGAGCTGGACAGATACGGAATCAAGGCGGAGCGCAAGAGTATCTATGATGACCTTCACATTCTCAGCAACTTCGGACTTGATATCTGCACCGAAAAAACAAACACGGTCAAGTACTATATAGGCGAGAGGGACTTCCAGATTTCCGAGCTCAAGCTTCTTATCGACGCTATCCAGAGCTCAAAGTTCATCACCGAGAAGAAGAGCCTCGAGCTCATCAAAAAGGTCGAAGCCCTCGCCGGCGAGAACGAGGGCAGGCTGCTCCAGGAGCAGGTCATCATCTCGAACCGCGTCAAGACTCACAACGAGACGATTTACTACAACGTTGACCGTCTCAACAACGCCATCTCAAAAAACAACTCGGTGAATTTCTATTATAATCAGTGGGTGCTCGACTTTGACAGCCCCGAGAAAATCCACCTCGAGCGACGTCACGGCGGCGAGCTCTATCGCGTCAGCCCGTGGGCGATGTGCTGGGATGACGAAAACTACTATCTCATTGCCTTCGACGAGAAGTCCGAGCAAATCCGCCATTACCGCGTCGACAAGATGGAGAAGATCGAGCTGACGGGAGAGGAGCGCAAGGGGCGCGAGCTTGCGAAGCCGATCAATATGGCTGACTACGCCAAATCCACCTTCTCGATGTTTGCCGGTGAGCCCGAGACGCTGACGCTCTCGGTTCACAACGACCTCATCGGCGTAATTGCCGACCGATTCGGCAAGAATATATTTGTCAGAAAAGATTCAACCGACGATTCGCGTTTTATTATTAATGTTAAGGTAAATATCAGCGACCAGTTTTTCGGCTGGCTCTTCGCCCTCGGCGACAAGATTAAGATTATCGCGCCCGAGGATGTCGCCAAGAGCTTCCGGAAGCACGCACGCAAGGTCGCAAATCTGTATAAGGAGGCGAGAGTATGATTTGTCCGCGCTGCGGAAGAGAGATTTCGGACACCGAGACGTTGTGTCCGTATTGTATGCAGATTATCGACCATAATGTGGAAATCAACGATTATCGCAAGGATGGTTTTTTACAGATTCAGGTTAAGAACGAGGAGGACACCTCCGCGGCAATCAATTATACTCCCAAATATTTCGAGGTCAGCGAGTTCCAGATTTTCGTCATCGCGATTGTGTTCATTCTCATTGTTTCCGCGTTCACGCTGTTCTCGCTCAAATTTGTCCAGAAAACCAACCCCGAGTATAACAAGGATTACAACGAGCCTGAAATCGTTACGCTTCCGCCCGAGACCGAGCCCGAGACGGAAACCCAGCCGGAAACAATCCGCAATGACGTCAAGAACCTCTCAATCGACAACCTAATAGGCGGCTGGAGATATATTGACGACATCGAAAGCCCGGATTACGCAATCCCGTACATCACCTTTGCCGAGGACAATATCGCCCAGCAGAACTACGGCAGCATGACCAAGGTCGGCAAATACAAGGACGTTTCCACCAAGCACCGAAAGCTTGTTTACATTGCGATTGAGAACGTTCTCAAGGGCAGGTTCGAGTATAACGTGACCGGCAACAGCAAGGACGGCTACACACTCACACTCAAAAACACCGTTGACGACAGCGTGTACACTCTCGTTTCGGCAACGGCGAAAACCTCGGTTCTCAAGCCCGACGAGAACGCAAAGCTCGACCGCAACCTTTTCGGCTATTGGCTGAGCGAGGATAAGAAATCCTACAAGTTCTATCGCAACGGCACTCTCGTTCGCTACACCGACGGAACCACCACTCAGGCTGTCTGGGCGGTTGACGAACCCGGAATCCTTACCATCAAGTACCGCAAGGACGTAATCAAGACAATCAACGTCGAGTATTTCTTCAGCGACGACCTTGTTGTCATCAACGGAACCGAGTACGCAAAGCAAAACCGTTCCGCAAAAACGGAGTAGCCCGAGAGCAAAGTCCGTTTTATCGTACACCAAATCCTTTATAATGTAATTAAAGACATTGATAAAGGAGTGTACAAAATGTTAAATTTCTGTGTTTTCACATTCATTACCTACGCTGCGGGGGCAATCGGCAGAATGCTCTTTGCAAGCCGCGGAAGGCACGCCGTGCGCGGAAGGTAATGCGCCTTAATGCAATGAAATGATTATGAAAAAATTATTATCCCTGATTCTCGCGGCTGTCTGCGTACTGTTCGTCTCGTGCGCGCCGGCAGACAAGCCGCAGTCCGCACTCTCCGTTGCGGACATTCCCAAGTACGGCGGCGCGCCATATGTCACGCTCAACGGCAATACTCCCTCTTTCTCCGAGAAGCAGCGGCAGAGCACCAAATCTGTCGAACGCTACTCGCCCCTTGACAGCCTCGGGCGCTGCGGCAGAGCCTACGCCAACATCGGCACCGACCTCATGCCAACCGAAAAACGCGGCTCAATCAGCTCCGTCAAGCCCACCGGTTGGGTTCAGAACGAGTACGCCTTCATCTCCGACGGTCACATCTACAACCGCTGTCACCTCATCGGCTTTCAGCTCACCGGCGAGAACGCCAACGAGCGCAATCTGATTACCGGCACGCGCTATATGAACGTCGAGGGAATGCTTCAGTTCGAGAACCGCGTCGCCGAGTACGTCACCTCAACCCACAATCACGTGCTCTATCGCGTCACTCCCGTTTTTGACGGCGACAACCTTCTCGCGAGCGGCGTCGAGATGGAAGCCTGGTCTGTCGAGGACAACGGCAAGGGCGTGTGCTTTGATGTGTTCTGCTACAACGTCCAGCCCGGCGTAATCATCACCTACGCGAACGGCAAGAATAAAGCTGACGGAACGTTGAGCGGCAAGATAACCGCCAAAAGCTCCGTCAAGGGCAGCAAGTCGTCCGCGCTCAAATCAAAGGCGACGGAAGAAACGGCTGAGTACGTCATCAACAAAAAAAGCGGCAAATTTCACATTCCGTCCTGCAACGGCGTGATGACAATGAACCCCGAGAATAAAGAATTCTTCGAGGGCAAGCGCAGCGAGCTCATTCGCGACGGCTACTCGCCCTGCGGTCTTTGCAATCCATAAGCAATTAGCAGTTGAGAGTTGAGAAAAGTTGAGAGTTGAAAGTTGAAAGTTGAGAGTTGTGGTCGAGCAGATAGGTCGGCGCGTACAAAAACGCCGGGTGCCCGACCATATTCATATGCTGCTTGCGCAGCAAGCATAAAAATTCGGTCGGGAAGAAAAGTTGATTTCCTTATCAATCTTTCTTCCCGACCTTTAATTACGCATTACGCATTACGAATTACGCATTAACAAAAACTACCGCTCTCAACTCTCAACTCTCAACTTTCTTCTCTTTTTTCTTTATCCGAAAAATAGGGGCTTGCAACTAAATTTTGCAAGTAATTATTACTTTCGATATGCACAAAATTTGCTTTATTTAATTAAAAACTTGTAAAAAATGTACACTTTTTATTGACTAACTGTTTAAATTATGTTAGAATAAATTACAATTATTTAAAGGGTGGAGAATTGTCTGAAAGAGCAAATCTCTGACAAATTTTTCACAAGTTAATTAATTGACTCACGGGCATTGCCCGGGGCGCCTGCGCTTTGCGCAGCAGCATACATTATTATATATTGACAATGTGGGGTCAGATGTTGCGGTGCCTTTTAAAAAAATAAAAACTTCAAAAAAATTTAGAAAGGATGAATTATCCAATGCAAATGACTAAAAAAGTCTTATCCGTAGTTCTTGCGGTTCTGATGGTCGTTTCCATGATGTCGGTAATGGCGGTTTCCGCTAACGCGGCTCCTTCGGATTTCTCAACAACGGATACTAAGACAGTTTTCGTTACAGATTCGAAGAATTGGGACGGCAACGGTGTTCTTAAGGCTTACTACTGGAAAGTTAAAACTAATGGTTACGATTCGAACTGGAATCCAATCACTGAGACAGTAGCCGGCGACTGGGTCGATATGACCTATCTGTATGATAACAGTATGAACCAGAGCGTATACGGTGTCGTTATTCCTGATGACGCTAACTGGGTACTGTTCAGCAAATCGGATAAATCAGTACAGACAACAGATACCAAAAACGTTTATGACGGTTCCTGGTGGTATATCGACGACAATAAGGACTGCAAGCCCTGCTCAGGCGACGTTTTTGAAACAGCCGCGCAGACAGGTTCTCTGAGCGCTGCGTTTGTTAACAACACAGGCGCTGACAGATACTTCAACTTAGACGGCAACTATTATTTTGTTGACGCGAACGGAAATATCTCTAAGTATAATAATACTTCCGAGCTTATGGTTGCTGAAGCTAACGGCAATCAGTACACAAACGTTAACGACGCTGTTGCAGCTGCAGGCGAAGGCGGCGCGGTTAAGCTCATCGCTGACATCGTGAGCAATGTTGGTATCGACGGCGACTACACAACAACTCTCGACCTCAACGGTCACACAATCACAAACACTTCCGGCTCCGGTATCACTCTTTATTCAAAGTATAACGGCGACAAGACCTTCACTATCAAGGATACTTCCGCTGCTCAGACCGGCGCTATCACAATCAACAAGAAGTATGACGGCGACGGCTGTATCTCCGATTCCTCCGGACGTAAGGTTGTAATCGAGGGCGGTACTTACACAAGCGACGGCAACGCTCTCTACATTTCTTCTGACAATGGCTGGACAATCAACGGCGGTACATTCAACGGCAATATCAAGGTTGTTTCCGCTCTTGACGTTACAGGCGGTACAATCAACGGTGACATCAACGCAACAGGTCCTTCATGGAAAGTAGATCCCGCTGAGGTTACAATCTCCGGTGGTACAGTTAACGGTAATCTTAATACCGAGAACGGTTCCACATACGTAGTTTCCGGCGGCACATTCACAGACGATGTAAGCGCATACACCACAGCTGCCACATATCAGAATGCCAACGGCGAAGTTGTTGCCAAGGCTGCCAACACTATCTATGATGACGGCGACTTTGCAAAGGCTGCTGCTGAGGGCGGCAGCTGGTATATCGTTGCTGATGTAAACGCTGACGGAGTTACAGTTGCAAAGAGCCTCAAGGTTTGGAACAACGACAAAACACATAAAATCACAGGCAACATCACAGTAGCTGACAATGCTGAGTTTGCTATTGCCGGCAGAAAGACAACTAACATTGACGGCGACATCACACTCGCAGGTCAGGACAGCAAGGTTGTCAGCACAAGAGCGAATAAGGTTATCCTTACTCAGCCTTACAAGACCGGTCAGGTTTACGGCGTTCCTGCTGCTACAAAGGTTCTCTATGACGGCAAGGAAATTGTTTTCGATTCCTCAAGCCTCACGAACGCTGCTTCAAAGGGTGGAACATTCTACGTTGTAGACGACTTCACAATGAACGCGGCTGTTAGTCCCTCTAAGGACCTTTCATTAATCGGTCTCAAGGCTGACAGCACTCGCCCGACAATCACAGTTGCTTCAACTTCTTCAACAAGAACAGCATTCAACGCCTTCAATCCCACAAACGGAACTAACCTTTCAATTGAGGGAATTAACTTTGCTGCAACCAAGACAGACGAGAAGGTAATCGGTGTTGTTAATACAAACACTGCTTCCTCCGCTGACAAGTACAGCACAATCACAATCAAAGACAGTGACATCAGCGGCTTCAGCGTTGCTGACGGTTACGGTGCAGTATATCTCCACGGCTATTCACACGCTACCCTCACAAACGTTCAGATGAGCGGCAACGGTAAATATGACGTATGGGGCGGCGCTGCAACAGATGTTACAATCAACGGCGGTTCCTACGAATCAGTTTACCTCAACGGCGGCGTTGCAAAGGCTACAGTTGAAGGCACAGCTGCAATCGACGAGATCACAGCTGCTGAAGGAACCACAATCGAGGCTTCCGATTATGCTAACGTAAAAGTTGCCGATGGCTACAAGCTTAAGGACAACGACGATGGCTCCAAGACTGTTGTTGCTTGCGAATATGTAGCTCAGATTGGCACAACAAAGTACGAGAGCCTCGAAGAAGCTTTCGCAGCTGCTAACGACGGCGAAACAATCACAGTTCTCGCTGACTGCGAGGGCAATGGTATCATTGTACCTCAGGGCAAGTTTGCTACAGGTCTTACAGTTGACTTCGGCGGAAACACTTACACTGTAAGCGGAACTCCTGTTGGTTCCAGGGGCACAGAGTCTATCGGCTTCCAGCTTCTTAAGGACAACAATATCACCTTCCAGAACGGTACAATTACAGCTGACTGCAGAGTAAATCCCAGAGATGGCAAATATCTGCAAAGGATGATTCAGAACTACAGCAACCTTACTCTTGACGACATGACGGTCAGCATGATAGGTCAGTATTATGACCAGGCTACAATATCCACTTGCAATGGCAAAACTGTTATCAAGGATTCCACAGTAAGCGCACCTGACTTCACTTGGTTGGGTTATAACAAATCTTCTGATGTTGGCGGCGTAGCGCTCACAATGGGTACTTTCGCGAGCTATCCGTCAATTGACGTTAAAGTTACAGACGGAAGCACAATCGACGGTGACATTAAGGTTTCCGACGACAATAACAAAAAGGCATTCTCGCTTTCACTTGAGGACGGTTCAATGAACGGTAACATCGTTCTTGATGAAACTGCCAAGGCTGCAATTGATGACAGCCCTGCTACAGCAAGCGTCAAGAAAGCAGATGAATTCAATCAGGCTGCTCCTGAGGGCTACAAGTGGGTTGCGACTGAGACAGCAGGCGTTTACAAAGTTGCTCCTTTCACTCTCCAGGATTATGTTGACGAGACATTCGGCACTATCACCGGCTTTACATTCGCTGACGCTTCCGCGAACATGGACGGCATTTCTGCTAACAGCGCTTCACTCGTAGGCGTACAGATTAGACAACTTCCTGACGACACAAAGACTACAGAGTATTCATACGATGAAGAAGGCAACAAGGAAGCAGGTCTCCGCTTTGTAGCTACAATGTCCAAGGCTCTCTATGAAAAGTATGAGAACGTCGCGGGCTTCGACTACGGCTTTGAGATTAACGGACGTAAGTTCTCATGCAAGGACAGCGTTAACAACGTTGCAGAAGGTCATGAGAATATCAGAACAGCCAGCGACTACGCTGTTATGACACTTGCTTTAAAGGGCATCAACGACAGCAACAAGAATGCAAACCTCACAGTTAAGTTCTTTGTTGAGACAGCAGAAGACGCAACAGTTTATGCTGATTACGCAAAAGCTGGCATAACAGCTAAAGAATTCACAACAACCTACAATCAGGTTGCGGCACACATTTAAGGGAGGAGATAAACATGAAAAAATTATACACATCTCCTGTAGTTACAGTAGAAGAGCTCACAAAGATTGACGTACTTTGCGAATCCACCGGAGGAGATACACCTACTCCGCCCACAAAGACACAGAGAGTCTTTGAGGAGAATGTCATTGCTGATATGGGTTCCGTTCTGTAATTCCTTAGGTATTTAATCACGGCGCAAGCCGAAAGAACCCCCTGCGAGAAATCGCAGGG
>CAMHHL010000069.1 GCA_946184925.1 uncultured Clostridia bacterium
CTTCACCTAATATTGTTCTATTATCACTTTCGGTAAGCGTATCCACTGTGCTATACCAAACTATTGTAATTTCAGGAGGTGTATATTTTCTCACTTTATTTCCTCTGTTTTTCTATTATAATTCAGTTACCATTCCTGCCAGATACATCTGTATGCAGGTTGCGTCACGAATTGAAACTTTGCCGTCGTGATTCACGTCTGCAAGCATCTGTTCCTGAATGGTCATATCGGAAACAATGCCAACAAGGTATTTCTGAATATATGTTACGTCAGATATATCAACCTTACCGTCCGCGTTCGCGTCACCCATTCTGAAAAGAACCTCGGCGTCATCCTTTGTCTTTTCAGTGCAGGAAACTGAAATATCGTCTGTAGCTGTAACAACAAGCTCAGCTTCATTCTGCTGGTCGGGTGTGAGGTTACAGCTCCAGTATCCGAACTCATAGCCGGTCGCGGCGTCCGCTCTGAAATGAACGGTCATTCCGTCATAGACCTTGTCGCCGCTCTCCAAACTGTAGGTGTTGTCCCCTATCGTGTAGCTTGCGAAAATCGAGATGTGCTCACTACCGGAGAAGTTGATTGTTCTCTCTGTGGGGACAACATTCTCGCCGCCTGTGAAGTATGCGTAATTCGAGAAGTTCGCGGACAAATCGGAAAGCCTGACATCGGCGTTTTCGTCGGGATTGTCGCCCGAACGCATAACATAAACTTCGCCTGTAAGCTTGGTGAGCGTTTCATCAACTGCCACCCAGCCGATTGTGTTGTTAACCTTGATTACATAGTGCTTTCCGGAGTTAACGCCCTCGACGATTTCTGAGGTTATTCCCGCTGTAGTTCCGCTTGTATTTACCCGGTTATAGGCTGTAAAGCCCATATTACTGTTGACGGTTCCTGCCCAATCAAGATATCCTGTTGAGCCCAGTCCGCCGCCGGCGTTGAGCTTTGTAACAGCGTTGTTGACATCAGTTACATTTGAGCCCGCCTGTTTCGAGAGCTTTGTTACCGCTACAACAAGGTCGCCCATTCCCGCTGTTGTTCCGCTGACCTTCTTTCCGCTTGTGCCGAGAGTAGTGTTTGCCCATCGGCTGTCGGATTTGCTCCACTTGCGATAGTCGTCGTAGCTCATTTCTACCGAAACATTGACGTCGCTTGAAGGCATTGTAAAGGTGTAAGTATTTGAGGAAGTTGTCACACTTACGGGATTGCCGTCCGCAGTCTCTACAAAGACTGTCGCGAGATAGTCGGAATCGGGATTAAGCTTGAAGCTTACCGATGTGCCCGGTGCGGCAGAAGACGGCTTTGTCACATAGGTGAAACGGGATTCCCGGGAATAGGAAATGTCTTTTTCCTTCGCCTTTGTTTTGTATGTAATTGTTGCGGCAGAGTTTGCCGTGTAGGTTAATTTAGTTTGTGTCGTATCAGACACGCCCGACAGATTATGCGTCCATGTATCAAACTCATAATCCTTCGCGGGCTTGCCGCTTACCGTAACAACCGCGCCCTTCGGAACGTAATCTCCGCTGTTAAGCTCGGCGGTCATATCGTTGAAGGAGTATTCTCCGCTTACCTCAGCGCCGTTGTTACCGCTGAAGGTTGTCTGAACGACAGAATTCCCTCCGCTGAAAGCTGCAACGCGCTTGAAGGTTGTTGAGATTGAGCTGAGCAGAACCGGGTTGTCGTCTGTGCCCTTTGAGCTTGTGCTCCGGGACAGCCATACATAGATTTCGCCGCCGGTCGCGGAGGCTGTCATCGCTTCATCAACCAGCGCCCAGCCGTAGCCGCCCGAGAAATCATCAATTTTGATAAAGAGATGATACTTGCTGTCCAGAATGTATTGCTTTAAGGTCTTGCCTGTGTTTGTGCCGGTTTTACCTCCGAGACGGGTTTCATATGTACCGTTCGGAATCAGGCTTGTGTTGACCTTTGTTAAGCCGGAAACCGTTTTGAAATCATCCCAGTCAAACATACCCGAGGTGCTGTTTGTCTTTGTCTGAGCGGCAAGCTTACCGGGATCCATTGTCTCCGGAGTAGCCTTGCCTGTGAGAATCATCAGTTTTGCGGCGGCAACATACAGGTCGCCGTAGCCTGACCGTGAATCATTCATAAATACTGAATCGGTCTTGTTAAGAGAATCATTTGCCCAGCGCTCATCGGTGAGATTCCACTTGCGGTAATCATCCGTACCCGTGTCGATTATCGGATCGACATCTCCCTGCTGAGGAGGCGTTGCGCTGTAAGTAATGAGAAGGTTTCTTTCAAAAGACTCATATCCCGGAGGATTGAAGGTGAAGGTGAAGTAGCCGCCTTCGTCATACGTAACGGAAAGCGTGCAGTTGTTGCCGTCGCCGTCAAATGTCCAGCCGTTTCCGTTATTCGTATCAATATTTGTATTTGTAATCGTTCCGTTGTTACCGTACCAATAGCCGTCGGCAAGAACTTTGAACTCGTAATTTCCCTTGGGGAGATAAACAGTCTTGCGGCATCTGCCGTCCTCACCCTGAACCATCTCACGGTTTTCCGTCCATCCGTTGAAGGAACCCGGGAGATACACAAGGTGATCCTCGACTGTCTTAGTCTCGCCGCCCGTGAAGCAGGCAACACGCTTGAAGGTGTCACTGAGAGCGTCAAGTCTCCACATATTATCGCCTGACTTCTCGCCACCGTCCGCGGCGTCGGCGTTACTTCTCCATACCCAGACATAGCCTGAGCTGAGTGTGCGGGCTTCGTCAACAGCAGCCCAGATTTCTTCTCCGTTATGAGTTTTATTATCATTGAGAAGGATTACAAGGTGCTTTCCTTCGTTTATGTAATTCTTGATTGTGTTGTAATAACCGGTTGATGAGTATGTTCCGGAAGAAAGAAGGTTTGCGTTGTAGCTGTCAAAGCCGAGAGCCTGAGTCGCGTCAGCCCAGTACATATTGCCTGCGCCGGAGAATCCGCTGTTCGCGCCCTTCTTTGTATCGGAAATCGCTGTGTTGATATTGTAGAGCTGAGGATTTTTAAGTCCTGCCTGAATCGCCAGCTTTGTTGACGCTATTATGAGGTCGCCCTTTGAGTAGACATCATACTCTCCGCCGAGATTTGTTTCCTTCCAGCGCGGATCATATTTGTGCCATATTCTGTAGTCATCGCTTCCGATGAGCTCGTAGGCTATCTGACCACCTGTGAAGCACGCAATTCTCCTGAGGCTCTCATACTTTTCCTTTACCTTGACGTCAGCATTTGAATCAAGGTCTGAGGAAGCGTCCATAACGTAGATTTCGCCTGTTGAGAGCGTCATTGCCTCGTCAACGGCAACCCAACTCTTCACTCCCTTGCTGTCCGCAACATAGAGAGCCATATGCTTGCCCTCAAGAATCCAATTAATTATCTGCTGCTTTTCAGCGTCAAAGCTGATTCCGTCGTCATTTTCGGGAAGAAGGTTAGCCTCTACCCCACTGAAGCCTGCCTTTGTCTTGGCAACATCCCAGTACATTGCACCCGATGCGGTATAGCCGTTTGCCGAGTTCATTGCCTTTACAAAATCCGCCACATTATAATCGGAAGCAGTCTTGAGACCTGCCTGAATCGCGAGCTTTACTGTCGCGGTTGAAATCCCGCTTGAGTTTCCGACAACTGTATCGCCGGAACCGATAGCAATATCACCCCAACGGGCGTCGGCGTTTGCCCATGAGCGGTAGTCGTACTTTGTTCCGTCGAATTCTATGTTGTTGACCGAGGAAGAATCCGAGGGATACTTCGGACTGCATACATATACTATATATGTATTGGTAATACTGTAGCTCTTTGTTCTGACACAACCGCCGTTTGTTGAGATTGTCGCCGAAGATGTGTTACCCTCAATCGTGTTTATTGTTGTGCCTGAAAAGCTTGTTACAACACCAATGTGGTTTGTAATAGCGGTATTTCGAGACGATTTGAAGAAGATGATATCTCCTGCTTTGGGAGTATATTCGCCTGCCGCGATACTCGCTCTCGTGTGAGCTACACCCTGCTTAATGAAATAGTTAAGTGCCGTTACCGTTGAAGCCGTTTTCGGGATAACAGAAGTACTTACTCCCGCTTGATCCGCACACCAGCTGACAAACATCGCGCACCACATATCCTGCAAGCCGTACCAACGTCCGTATTCTGTGTAGTTGCCGCTGCCGTTTTCGGTCATACCGTCGAGCTGATTAGCGTTATTACCCTCCATATATCCGTTTTGCGACTTCGCAATATTCACAATATCGGTTCTCATATTTCCGGTCAGCTTAACGTTCTGAAGTGCGGCGTAATACTTGCCGCTCATATATGAACCATCGCTGACAGGCTCCGAGGGATTAACTGTTTCCGTTTCCGAAACATTAAATGTATATGTGCGTTTTGTGCTGTCAAAGGCTGAGGTTTTTCCGACCGTCTTTGTACCGTCAGCCGCTCTGTCGTAATGAGCCGAAAACGCGTCAATTGTAAACTTATTGTCTGTTCCCGCGTCGGAATAATCCTCAGCGTTAAGGTTTTTTAGAACAATCGGATCCGAGAAAGCGTGCCAGCCGCGCTCGTCCTCTGACGCCGCGTTAGGATAGCAATAGTAGATTCCTTCACCTGTGTTCTTGTATTCGTTGTTGTTCGGCACAAGTCTTATCTCATCACGCTCATTGACGGTAATTGTCTCCGATGTTCCGTCATAGGAAGTAACCGTACCTGTTTTGTAGTTCTTAACCTCAACCGCGGGGTAATGCGGCTTTTCCTTTGCCGCAAATGTTACGGGATTGGTATCGTTGTCATAATAGCTGTCATAGCTTCTTATCCATGAAGCCGCTACTTCGGGGTAGTGGTTCTGAATTAAGCGCGTAGCATTATACGCGAGAGTTCCGATGTGATCCTGGTCATAGTTCTCATAGTCCTGAGCCAAGAACTCAAGGACAGGGTACAATATTGCCGGAAGCGCCTGATGCAGCTCATCAAGCTCATCCTCTGTCAGATACTCGGCAATGCTGTGATATCCCTTTGCCTCGTCCGCAGTCGAGAGCACTGTGAGTGCTGTCCATATATCCTCGACAGTCTCATCAAAATCGGAGGAGCCTATCATTCCCGAGAAGGTCTTGTTGATGAAGTTTGTATAGATACCAATCAACTTGGTTGTTCCTATTCTGTCGATTATTCCGTCGAAGCAGCCCATCAGCTTTTCCTTGCGCTCGGGCTCCATTCCGAACACCAAATTCATCACATAAGCCAGAGCTGTCTGGAAGGACTTTGAGCCCTTGACGACGGTTTCGGCATAATTCCTGCGAATTGCGCTGCCGCTGTTCACGCTCACCTGCTTGTCGGGCTTTGAGCCTGAGGTTTCGGAAGCGTTGCCGTCAAAGTCAAACGCCCAGCCCTGGAACGCGCTCCAGAACTTTGGAATCCACGCTTCAACAGACATATTCGCACTGCCTGAGTGATTTGTGTCGCTCTCCTTGATAAAGTTATCGGTCAGAACTCCTCCGATGTACTTTATTGTCGCCATATGGAAATAGTCGTCATAGACTACATCATCATTCATAGCCTTTAGCTGAGCAAGCATTTTAGCTTTCTGAGTTTGATACAGATTGCTCCCGACATTCCAGAGAGCGTTGTCTGCTACTGTACCGTATGATGTGCTGTAGGGAGTTACAGAGGTTGCCGCGCCGGGGACATAGTGGTCCACACCATAGCGTGCAAATCCCATTCCTCCCGGAGCAACCCACGGAACAAGATCGCAGAAATTCAGGACATTGTGAATACAGCGGTATTTTCCGGAAGCATTCGCCGGAGTAGCCTCGCTCTTGAGCGCTCCCTTGGGGGCTTCTATCGGGTACGCGAAGGTGCGTTCTCCGCTTGTGTCATACGCGTCCACAATTCTCTTTGCCGTTAGGTTTGATGTTGCTCCCGCGCGTGAGAAACCGGCTACCCAATATTTTGTTTTTGAGTCTGCCGCGTCAATATCCTTGCGGCTCATATATTTTTTGAGTTCAGAGAAAACAATATTTGCCGCGTCTCTGAAACCGTTTGCCTCATCAGTCGCTCCTATGCTGACGTTTGAAGCCCACTCAGCCTCATAACCGCCGCCTCTTACAGCGACAATTACAAGCTTTTCGCCATCGGGCAGGCTTTTGCTCGAAATGCACACGCCGATTGTTTTATTCGTCGGACGTCTTACGTTGAAATCGTTTACAAAGATATCCTCGTCCTTACATCCGATATCGCTCATCATCTGTCTGATATTGTTAGACTTATCTCTGTACTCTGCTGAGTCAGAACCGGAGCCGCCGATATTGGAATACATTGCCGCCATAGTCATATTAGCGGAAAGAGTCGCAAGGTGTTCGTTGTACGTCTTGGCGCTGTCTTTAAAATATCCGTCAGAGTAGTAATAGGTTGCCTCGCAGTCCTTAGACTCATCGACAAAATTGGGATACTCAAATATTCCCCTGATTACGGGTTCGTCCTGATATGTAAAAGAAGTTGAAGTCGTTCTCTGTGAGATGTCTGCCGGAGTTACCTTTGACGGCTTTGTTCCCGACACGCGGTAGATATTACGGTCGTTGTGAGCGCCGCTGTCGTCGCGCGGGAACCACTTGAAATAGTAACCGCTCGCGTCCGAATAGAAGAAGCTGTCGTCGTAGGTGCCCGGCTTCTTGGTAAGCTGAGCGACATGATCCGAGCCGTAAGTGACATACACCTCGGAGCCCTTGCTGAGTGAGTGGTCAATATATGAGTTCTGAGCAACATTATGGTCGAGATAAAGGTTCTGAGTGTCGTTGCTCTTGATAACGCACTTTCCCGCAAGTGCTATGTCAACGGTTCCGTAGCTGTAAACGCCGTCGCCCTTTTTGCTTGCGGTGTTGTTCATAATTCTTATGGTGTCGAGGGTTGTAGCGTCGTTGTCGTTGTATATCGCTCCGCCGTCTCCCGCGGTATTGTTGTTATATAGATAGCAATTCTTAACAGAGCAGGTTTCGTCGTCAAGGTACATACCGCCGCCGTTCCCTGCATAGTTGTAATCAATATCAAAACCGTCAACAACTACATTCTCGCTATCGAGATAGATTCCGCCGCCGTTGTCTGTGGCTGAATTGCCTTCAATTTTAGATTTACGGTCGCCCTGCTCGGCGTCGCCGTCGCCTTTGATTTTGCAGTTATCGGAGGAGCCGCTGACAGCTATACCGCCGCCGTCATCAGTGGCGACGTTATGCATAATCGAGGACGTCTCGGCAGATGAATCTGTTCTTTCAAGTGTGATGTTTGTGTACTTTGCGTCTCGCACGCAGACACCGCCGCCGACCTCGGCAAAGTTATAGCTTACCTCGCTGTCGTGCATATTGAGCTTTGCGTAATCGCCGCGAAGCGCGATACCGCCGCCGTAGCCGCCGATTGTCGCAGCACCGTCGTCGGCGCGGTTGCCCGAAACGGCAGTGTAATAGAGATTGAGCGTTCCGCTTTTCTCTACAGCGATACCGCCGCCGTTGAGAGTATTTCTGCCACCGGTGATAAGACCTTTATTCGTTACCGTACCTGTAGCGGTTGTATTGCTGCCGGAATAATATGTAAAGCTGTTAGTAGAGCTCGGCTTAGGATTAGCCTTTGTGCCGCCGTAAACCGTGAGAGTTGAACCCTCTGAGACATTGATTACATTGCAATCCCCGCCCGCGCCGGAGGTCAGCTTATTGCGGTTTAATTTATGACCGTTTAGCTCCAAGGTTAAGCTCTTGTTCTTGGATGTCGCAGGGGTTGAAGTAAGAGTTACATCGGAGAGTATTCCGACTACGCCGTTAGCCGAGGTCTGCGCCTCGTTCCACGCTTCCTCAAAGGTTGATGTGTAATTGAGCGTGGTATAGTCGGGGTTGTACTTGTAGTAATAGTTTGTCTCCGCAGCGTTAACAAAGACTGTTCCCGCGGGAATGAGCGACACTATCATAAGGATTACAAGCACAACGGATATGTATCTCGTTACGTGTGATTTAATTATTTTCATCAAAATCCCCTCTTTCTTGTACCGGATGTGAATTGTATACAATTATGTTTTTGAGGTTAATATATTAAACAAAGTTAAAAAACCTTGATTATTTACAATTTACGATTACTTCAGGCAATTATAATTTCTTAATCAATTCTCTGCCATCAACGCCGGAGTCTCGCCGCCCGCCCCGCAGCGGGCGACAATCTCCGAGGTTTGGTTCCTCTGAGACGGGACCTAAAGAAGTTTTGAATTTATGAAAACAAGGAGGAATTCTGATTAAAATCGCATAACCGTAGAATCCGATTATGAGATTATGCGAAGGTAAAGGCGGCTAAGCGTTTATACCTGAGCCCAAGCGATATTCACTCGGAGTACAACCGTGGTATTTTTTGAAAGCGTTTGTAAAAACAGCTCTATCAAAAAAACCGACCATCGCAGCAATATCTCCGATTGAAATATCCGAAGTTACAAGCATTTCAGCCGCATACTCCATTTTTGCTTTAGTCTGGTACTCCATAAAGCCGTAGCCGTAGACCTTTTTAAAATATCGCTTTACGGTACTCTCGCTCAATTTGTACTTATCAGCAAAATAGCTCGCAGTCCATTTTGTATCTAACTCGTTTGTAAGACAATCATAAATATCTTTTGCTATCAACAACTGAATTTTCGGTATTTTCGTCGGCTTTTCTTTGAGATCGACGCCGAGACTGCGTCCAAGCAAAATCATGTGCGCTACCGTGATGATATTTTCGACTTCTTCAAATCCGGCATCGAGAAATGCATCAAGGCGCTTTTCGGTATCGGGAGAGTAAGTGGAAATATAATCATCGCTTTGGAACATCTCCTTCTCGGGGAGCTTCATAGACTTGATGATTGGCTTAAACTTTTTGTATAAAGAGCTTTCTTCGTCAAAAGAATCAAGCTGGATGATTATCTCTACGCCCTTGAAATAATCACTGACAAAAGAGAACTTACCATTGTCACCGACCGAGAAATCATACATGACCTCTCCTGCGGAAAGCTTGTTTGTCTTTTCGTCCAGTGTAAAATCACAACTGCCGCTTCGGCAAATGAACGCTCTGAGATAACGCTCACTCGTAACCTTTCTGTAGGCAAGCTGATAAAGGTCGGGAATGTTTGGGGAATGAATATCATAAAAGAGCACCTGAACACTTTTAAAGGGATAGTAACAAACAATCTTGCCCCCGCTTGGAAATTCAAGCCGGAAATGTTTCTTATATCTGTTTTGAATATCATGCTTTGACATACGATTCTTTTTTACTTCATCCATTTCTATCTCCAAATTGAACATTTGCTACTTCAAATACACTCCACTCCTAGTTTTATTTTG
>CAMHHL010000070.1 GCA_946184925.1 uncultured Clostridia bacterium
TTACACTGAGTTATCTGCTGGTTTTCGGAGTTCTGGCGCTTTTGATGGGAGCACTTATTCCTCAGCTGGCCGAGAACGTCAGCATTCTTGTTAAGAATCTTCCGCAATATGTCGAAAGCTTCAAGGCATGGGCTTCAAATTTTGTTAGCTGGATTTCCCGGACCTATCACATAGATGTTACTTTCTTCGATAATATCAACAACGAAATTGTCAAAGCAATGAATTCCCTTGCTAATCTTGAGAATGTCAACATCTTCGCAAATATTCTGGGTAATACAGTCACCTTCTTCTACAACTGGATTATGGCGATTGTTCTCTCGGTTTATATGTTGGTTGCCAAGGACTTTCTCTGCAATCAGCTCAAGCGCTTCGCAGCAGCTTTTCTTCCGACAAAATGGCTCCCGACATTGTATGAGATTATCAATGTTTCCGACGATAAATGCGGTAAGTTTTTAGTAGGAAAAATTTTTGAAGCTTCCTTTATCGGACTAATGGTTTTTATCTCGATGATGATTATCGGTCTGCCGTACGCTTCTCTTATCAGCGTTATTATCGCTGTATGCAACCTTATCCCGTTCTTCGGTCCTTATATCGGAGGAATACCGAGTGCATTCCTGCTTTTGCTCGTTTCTCCGACCAATTGTATAATCTTTCTTATCCTTCTGTTTACAATCCAGACGATTGACGGAAACTTCATCGGTCCGAAGATTGTCGGTGCTCAGGTCGGTCTTATCGGCTTCTGGTCGCTGTTTTCGGTTCTTGTTTCCGGTGCATTGTTCGGAATTCCCGGAATGATTCTGGGTACGCCGATTTTTGCGGCAATCTATACTCTTCTCGGAAGAAAAGTCAGAAAGAGAATTGAAATGAAGGGTGAAAACGCCGAAAAGGTCATCGAAATGAATGTTGTTGACAACAGAGATATAACAAACATTAAAGCAAAGGGAAAACGTAAAAGCTCCCTGAGCGTAGATTCAGAGTCGTCATCTAACGAATCTGATGCGGAATAACTTATATTTAATTATAATTTGACAATATCGCTTTTATGTGTTAGTATATTAGCACGCTAAAGCGAAGGAACGGTAATTTTATGAAGAAAAACTTGAGAATAACTCCGGAGGGTACTAAGGATTATCTCTTCAAGGAGTGTATTGCGCTGAACAGCGTGTGTAAAAAAATTGAAAAAGTATTTGTCAACCATCAATTTCATCAGGTGATAACCCCGGGGCTTGAGTTTTATGATTTATTCGCGCCCGAACTCAGTGGTATCAGTGCTGAGTCAATGTATAAAACGACCGACAAACAGGGAAGAATAGTTGTTGTTCGCCCTGACTCGACTTTACCTATAGCGAGAATGGTTGCTACAAGAATGCAGAATGAAGTTCTCCCTGTAAGGCTGTATTATAATCAGGCTGTTTATCGCAACAATCCTTCTTTAACAGGTAAGTATGATGAAATTATGCAGATGGGCGTTGAGCTCATTGGCTCAAAAGGGAAACGTGCCGATCTCGAAATAATTACAACCGCGATTCACAGTCTTCAGGCTGTTTCGTCCGATTTCAGAATCGAGGTCGGCCACTCTATGTTGTTTAATGCACTCGCTGATTCTCTCGACACCACCGATGAAATACGCGAAGAAATCAGAGGATATATTGAGAGCAAGAATTATTCGGCATTAAATGATATTCTTGACAAGCTTCCGGAATCGGGAACAGTTAAATCAATCAGAAGGCTTCCGTCTCTTTTCGGCGGCGCCGAAGTGTTCGAAAAGGCTGAGAAGATAATTGAGCTTCCTGCCGCGCTTGAGGCTCTGGACTATCTCAAAAACCTGTACAATGAACTTATCAAGCTGAATCTCAGAGATAAAGTCAGCGTAGACCTCGGACTTGTTCAGAGAAACGAGTATTACAGCGGAATCGTTTTTTCGGGGTATATTCTCGGTTACGGCGACGCAATACTCTCCGGAGGCAGGTACGACAAAATCTTCGACCGCTTTGATTGTGATATGGGCGCTTCCGGCTTTGCGATTTATATTAATCATATCGCCGAGCAGGCAAGAGGGCTGTCGCGCAGCAGAGTTCCGGAGGTTCTTGTTTTTGCGCGTGATGATAAAGACATTATGAATGCGATTCTTTATACCGAAACGTTAATCAAGAACGGCGTTAAGGCTCAGTTTTCTGATTTGTCGGACGAAAATCAAGCTCGAGAATTCGCAAAAAAGCTCGGTATAAAAAACTTTGAGATAATTGGTGATTAATTTGAAAGATATGAAATCGCTCAGAATTGCTCTTACCAAGGGAAGACTTGAAAAGAGCACTGTTGAGCTTTTTGAGAAAATAGGATATAACTGTGACGAAATACATAACAAAGGCAGAAAGCTTATTTTCAGAATTGCCGACGGTAAATTTGAGGTAGTTCTCGCAAAGGCTGCCGATGTAATCACATACGTTGAGCACGGCGTGTGCGACCTCGGTGTTGTCGGAAAAGACACAATTCTCGAGAACGGAACTTCCTTCTATGAGCTGCTTGACCTGGGCTTCGGTAAATGCAGATTTGCTCTTGCCGGAAAAAAAGGGATAGATTTCTTCCATGGATATAAAGCAAAAACTGTCGCTACTAAATATCCCAAGGTTACGCGCAGCTTTTTTGAAAGCAAGAACATGGATGTTCGCGTTATAAAAATTGAGGGCTCGGTAGAGCTTGCTCCGCTTGTCGGATTATCCGACGGTATTGTTGATATAGTTGAAACCGGGTCAACACTTAAAGCGAATAATCTTGAGGTCAAAGAATATGTGACAGATATTTCCGCAAGACTTATTGCGAATACCGCCAGCTTGAAGTTGAGAAAGAATGAAATAGAAGAATTAGTCGGTAAGATGGAGGATATTATAGAATGATTACAACAGTAATTGCTAACGGCAAGGACGAATACAACTTCATAGAAACGCTCAAAAAGCGCTCAAACAGCGGCGCCAAGGACGTTTCCGATATAGTTAAAGGTATTATAGATAATGTCAGAGAAAATGGCGATAAGGCTGTTTACGACTACACTGTAAAGTTTGACGGCAAGGCTCCCGATAAGGTCGAGATTTCTGCCGAAGAGATCGACGATATCATCTCTTGCTGTAACAAAGATTACATAGAAACAGTCAGAAGAGCTGCCGCGAATATTTCTGACTTTCACAAGCGTCAGGTTCAACAGTCGTGGCTTACCACAAAAGAAAACGGCGTAATCATGGGTCAGCGCGTCAGAGGTCTTGAACGCGTCGGTCTGTATGTTCCAGGAGGAACAGCGGCATATCCTTCGTCAGTGCTGATGAACGCGATTCCCGCTAAGCTTGCCGGATGTAAAGAAATAGTGATGACCACTCCGCCTTCAAAGGACGGCAAACCCAATCCTGATATTATTGCTGCGGCAAGAATTGCCGGTGTTGACAGAATATTTCTGATGGGCGGCGCCCAGGCGGTTGCGGCTCTGGCTTATGGTACAGAACAGGTTCCCAAGGTTGACAAGATTGTCGGTCCCGGAAACATATTTGTCGCTACTGCAAAAAAGCTTCTTTACGGAGTTGTAGATATTGATATGATTGCAGGTCCCAGCGAGATTCTTGTTCTCGCCGATAAAACAGCAGACCCGAAATTTCTCGCGGCAGACTTGATGAGTCAGGCAGAGCACGACAGGCTGGCGTCCGCAATTCTTCTCACCGATTATGAACCGCTGGCAGAGCAGGTTAAGGCTGAGCTCACGCGCCAGTGCAAACAACTTGAGCGAAAAGAGATTATTGAAGAATCCCTACAAAACTACGGCGCTATTATTGTTTGCTCGGATATGTCCCAAGCCATTGATTTTGCTAACGAGCTGGCTCCGGAGCATCTTGAGGTTTGTTGTGAGAATCCAATGGAATACGTCGGGAAGCTCGACAACGCAGGCTCTGTATTTCTCGGTAATTACAGCCCCGAACCGCTCGGTGACTATTTTGCCGGTCCTAATCATGTCCTTCCCACAAGCGGAACAGCAAGATTTTTCAGTCCTTTGTCTGTTGACAGCTTTGTGAAAAAATCAAGCTTTATTTATTATACCGAATCCGCCCTCAAAAAAGACGCGGATGATATCGTTCGTTTTGCTGAGACAGAAGGCTTGACTGCCCACGCAAATTCGATTAAGGTCAGATTTGACAAGGAGTGAGATTTTGTACGAGCTTAATGATAAGATTAAAAATCTGATACCCTATGAGCCTATTTCCGGAGAATATAACATTCGTCTTGACGCTAATGAATGCACGCTGAATTATGACGCTGAGTTAATGAAGGAAGTTCACAAGGCGATTGACAGCGTTAATTTCAACCGTTATCCTGACCCGACTTGCAAAGTGCTCAGGGAAGCTTTTGCCGAATATTACGGTATTAATTCTGAAAATGTAACTGTCGGAAACGGCTCCGATGAGCTGATTTTCCTTGTTGAGTCGGCATTTCTGAAAAAAGGAGAAACTGTCCTTACAGCTTCTCCGGACTTCAGTATGTATGAGTTTTACAGCTCAATTACCGAAAATCCCGGTGTAAAATATATAAAAAACACTGAGCTGAATATTGATGTAGAAGTTCTTATTGACGATATAAGAAAAAATGATGTTAAGCTTTTGATTTTCTCCAATCCATGTAATCCTACAGGTCAGGGGATAGGTGTCGCGGATGTTAAGAAGCTTCTCGGCTCTGTTAATTCGCTCGTTGTGCTTGATGAAGCTTACATGGATTTCTGGAACGAGGAAGAAAGCTTAATCCGCGAGGTTGAAAAATATGATAATCTCATTGTTTTCAGAACCGCTTCAAAGGCGCTCGGGAGCGCAGCACTCAGGCTCGGCTTTGCAGTAGCTGACAAGAAGATTTCAAACGCTCTGGCTGCGGTTAAGTCACCGTATAATGTAAATACACTTTCGCAAAAAATCGGTGCTTTACTCTATAAAAAGAAAGATTTTTTAAAAAATCGCACAGAAACTATTGTTACCAATACAAAAACATTGTATAATGAGCTTGTTCGGCTCGGTAAACAAACAAATGATTTAATTGTTTATCCTACGAAAACAAACTTTGTGTTCGTAAAATGCAGCTTTGGCAAAGAGCTTTTTGACTATCTTAATACTAAATCAATAGTTATAAGATATATGGGCGATTATCTCAGAATAACCTCCGGAACTCCGGAAGAAATCAAAGCCGTAACAGACGCAATTGAAGATTTTATTACTCAGAGGTAAGTATGCGCACAGCAGATTTTAACAGAAAAACAAAAGAAACCGACGTCAAACTTTCACTCAATCTTGACGGCGGAGAGATTGAGATTAATACCGGCATCGGATTTTTCGATCACATGCTAAACTCGTTTGCCGTTCACGGCGGATTTGGACTCAAGGTTAACGTTGTCGGCGATTTGAATGTTGACGATCATCATACAATTGAGGACACAGGCATCGTGCTTGGACTTGCGTTCAACGAAGCTCTTGGCGACAAGGGCTCAATTGAACGTTTTGCAAGCTTCTATGTTCCAATGGACGAAGCGCTTGCTTTCGCGTCTGTTGATATCAGCGGCAGACCTTTCCTGATTTTTGACGCGGATTTTCCGCAGGAAAAATGCGGAGATTACACATCCGCTATGACCGTAGAATTCATGAGAGCTTTTGCTTATAACGCAGGGATTACACTTCACATAAAATCCATGTACGGAAACAACTCTCATCACATTATTGAAGCTATTTATAAGGCGGTAGCGCACTCTTTGAAACTTGCTGTTAAGCAGAACAATTCGGGAGTGCCGCTATCAACAAAAGGAGTACTGTAATGATTATTTTACCTGCCATCGACATTAAGGATGGCACTTGCGTCCGACTTTTCAAGGGCGACTATTCAACAGCCTCAAAGGTAGCAGACGACCCATATAAGGTTGCCGAAAGCTTTGTTACTGCCGGTGCGAAGTGGATGCACATGGTTGACCTTGACGGTGCAAAAAGCGGAAAGCTCTCCAATTCCGAGCTGATTATTGATGTAGCAAAAAGCGTTGACATAAAGGTTGAGGTAGGCGGAGGTATCCGTAATATGGATACCATCGAGTACTATCTTGAAAACGGCGTTGATCGCGTAATTCTCGGTTCGGCTGCGGTTAAGGATCAGCACTTTGTTATTGACGCTGTAAATAATTACGACGATAAAATAGTTGTCGGCATTGACGCGAGAAACGGCATGGTTTGCGCTGAAGGCTGGACTGACAAATCCGAGCTTAATTATATTGACCTCGCTCGTCAGATGGAGCAAATTGGTGTTAAGACCATCGTATTTACCGATATTGATCAGGACGGTACTCTCGCCGGTCCGAATCTCAAGCAGCTCGACGATTTGGCTCATAATGTAAGCTGCGATATAATTGCGAGCGGCGGCGTTTCTAACCTTAAGGATATCGTTGACCTTAATAATCTAAATGTTTACGGAGCAATCACCGGCAAAGCAATATATACCGGCAATCTCGACCTTGAGGCTGCGATTAAAATTGCTCAGAAGGTGACTGACATATGAATCTGGACAAGTACTTTGTAAAAGCAGAACTGATTCCTGCCGTTATTCAGGAAAAAAGCACCGGAGAGGTTCTTATGCTTGCATATATGAATCGCGAGTCAATGCAGAAAACTCTCGAAACAGGATATACATGGTTCTGGTCAAGAAGTCGTAAGGAGCTTTGGAACAAGGGGGCAACCTCGGGACATATTCAGAAGGTTTGTGAGATATTCGGTGACTGCGACAATGATACGCTGCTGATTACGGTTGAGCAGAAAGGTGCAGCTTGTCACACCGGAAATCACTCCTGTTTTTTCAATAAGATAAAAGAATTTGAAAGGTAATTATATGGACGATAAAGTATTAAAAGCACTTTATGATACAGTGCTCATGAGAAAATCCGAAAAAAAAGAAGGCTCCTACACCTGCTATCTCTTTGAGAAAGGAATCGACAAAATTCTCAAGAAGGTAGGCGAGGAGTGCAGCGAGACAATTATTGCTGCAAAAAACGGCGAAAACAGCGAGACTGTTTATGAAATCGCAGACCTGATTTATCACCTGACAGTAATGATGGTGGAACAGGGAATCAGTCTTGATGATGTGCTCGCGGAGCTTGACAAGCGAAGCGAAAAGACAGGCAATCTCAAAACCTTCCATCAGGTAGACAAAAATACATAATTTAAATGGGCTGTCGTGTATGCGGCAGCCCAAAGTAATAAAGCCGGGCAGTTTCCCGGCATCGGAGAATATATGAACTTTAACATTATTACACTCGGCTGCAAGGTTAATCAATATGAATCCCAAACAATGGCAGAAATTCTCAGGGATAACGGCTTTGAACAATCCGATGACAAGAACAGAGCAGACATAACCATAATTAACACCTGCACCGTCACCGCAGTTTCGGACGCTAAAAACCGAAAGTTGATTCATAAAACAAGAAGAAATAATCCGAACGGAATTGTTATACTCACCGGATGTATGCCGCAGGCGTTTCCTGAGAGGACTCAGGATTTCGAAGATTGCGACATTGTTCTCGGCAACAAACGCAGGGGAGATATTGTCCAAATTATTGACGAGTACATGCATAATCGCACAAAGCTCATCCGAATCGAACCGCACGATAACAAAAACGCTGAATATGAGGAGCTTTCTGTAACCGGCTTTGACGGTCATACAAGAGCGTTTATCAAAATTGAGGACGGCTGCAATCGCTTTTGTTCTTATTGTATCATTCCTTACTCAAGGGGAAGAGTACGCAGCAAAAACCTTGAAGCTTTGCGTTTTGAAATTGCTAACATCGCCGCTAAGGGATACAGAGAAGTTGTTCTTGTTGGCATTAATCTCTCGGCATACGGTCAAGGCGAGGATTATGACCTAGCCGACGCTGTAGAGCTTTGCTGTTCATTTGACGGCATTGACAGAGTACGTCTCGGTTCGTTCGAGCCTGAAATGATGTACGACAGCCTTATAAGACGTTTTGCAAAACAGCCAAAGTTCTGCCCTCAGTTTCATTTATCGCTTCAGAGCGGCTCCGACGGCACCTTGAAGCGTATGCGACGCCAATACAACAGCGCTGAATATATGAAAATTGTCAATGATTTGCGACAGAATTTTGATAATCCCTCAATAACAACCGATGTAATGGTTGGTTTTGCAGGTGAGACAGCCAAGGAGTTCGAGGAAAGTCTTTCTTTTGTAGAAAAGGTCGGTTTTTCAAAAGTTCATATCTTCCCGTATTCAAGGCGCGCAGGAACGCTTGCGGACAAAATGGACAATCATATCGACAGCAAGACTAAGGATATCAGGGTTGAAAAAATGACAAAGCTTGCCGACAAGCTTCGTCGCGACTTTCTAAAATCCCAGGTAGGTCTTGTTGAGGGAGTTCTCGTAGAACGTCTGAGAGACGGTGGATATTATGAGGGTTACACAATGAACTACACTCCCGTTCATATTATATCTAATGCTGATATAACCGGCAAAATAGTAAACGTAAGGATAACCGGCACCTTCGATGACCACTGCATCGGAGAACTAGTCTAATATATTAATAAGATTGCTGACTTCCTTAGACGCCCTTTCGGTCTCGAGATCTGCAAAGCTGTAAAACATAAACCCGTCAACACCTTTCTTTCTTGAAAGCTTTATTTCTTCCTGAAGAATAGTGTCAGAGTCCAGCCACGTACCTGAGTCGCTGTCGGTTCCGGTTTTGTATCCGGCTATTCCGACAAACAGCTTCACATCAGAAGAATAGTCAAGCTCGGTCCAACTTCTGAGCGCTGTACTGAATTTCAAAGCGGGGTTCTCCTTGCTGAAATACAGCTGAGGACAAATATAGTCTATATATCCATGCTGGGAGCACCAGCTTCTGACATCTGCGCAAAGGTTATAATTATTTCTGATGTTCCCCTGAGGAGAGATTCCGAAAACTACGTCATCTTTTGTATTGTGGATAATACTGTAGCATTCGGCAATAAGAATATTTACGTTTGTCGTTCGCCAGTCGTGAAGTGACAGAGGATTATTGTATTTGTTTTTGTAGTCATTATACTCGCTTTTATCGAAGCTTTCGTCTTCTGTCGGATAAAAATAATCGTCAAACTGTATACCGTCGACATCATATTTTTCGACAACTTCCCGAACTCCGTTCTCAATCAGCTCTCTCACCTTTGACAGAGCCGGGTTGAGATATATACCGCCATTGACTATTTCGCCGACTGATTTGTCTTTCTTATAAGGATTATCCTTTGAAAGCTTCAGAGACGAATCGCTCTTCAC
>CAMHHL010000071.1 GCA_946184925.1 uncultured Clostridia bacterium
TAGCTCATTGTTGCCTCCTAAAAATTGAAATGCTTTAGGGTAAGCAATGGCTATAGAAATTTTCAATTGATTCCGAATAGCCAGTGCTTATTTGGCAATAACATATCTTTTCAAAACGCAGCCCTCCTGTTTGTCATATTATATACGAAAGCCTTTTATTTGTCAAAAAAAACCAGAAAAAACCGATTATACAGCATATGTTTTGTCGCCGTTTTGATAGGCGGCGTAGATTCTTTCAAGCTCTTTGACCGCGGCTTCCTTTGTCGGATAGCTGTTCAAAATATCGGAATGATGGCCGACGCTGCCCACAAGCGCGTACTTTTTATCCTTTCCGTTTCCGTAATTGCGCTGAACGGCAAGGCGGTTATACTCCGCGCATTTTGTTTTGTCCTTTGATAAAATAACCATAGTCAATTCCCTTTCCAAAGCTTTAGGTTCATATGAGATATAAACTAAGATAAATAAAACGAAAACAGGTGTAAGAAACAATATATAACTCAAAGCGACACACCCTTATTCGTAGATTTCACTTTCTTTTTGCAATTGCTTAAAATTCCGCCGTGCTTTTGCAGTCAGCACGTTAACATAGATGCACATGGCAATATATATTGCAACGAATAACATAAACAATACACCAAATACAGTTAAACCAACCGAAGCCTCGGGAGCGGTCATCCTTGCCCAAAGGATAAGCGCACAATCCAAAACAAGTAAAACGGTCAAAATGATAAAAACAATGCTGAAAGTGCGGAAACGATGATATATCCTTTCTGCGCTGTTGATTTTCTCAGGTGCTTCACAAACAAATTCGGGAGACACTTCCGCTTTCCTGCCGGTGAGATACAGCAGATCACCAAAACCGTCCATTGTATGCGGTATGGTTTGGTAACCGCACTGAGCAGCAAAGGATGATATTTCCAAAACCTTTTCCTTTGCCGTGGCATGAAGAATTGTAAAATACTCGTCCGGCTCGGATTTTTCAAAGCTATAAATGCAGCCGCCCTTGATATATACGAGCTTCCAGCCCTCTCTGTTCATCTTATTGATAAACTCAAGCTCCTTATCAAGCGAAAAAAACAATTTAAATTTATTGATGTTTGGATTTTCCATAATATCAGCCCTCCAAAATCTCTTGTCCGTTTTTTACAAGCTCTTTAAGTCTTGTAAGCTCTTCGTTTAATACACATCGTCCGTCCTCTGTGATGATGTATTCCTTTTTGGACGGATCGCTTTTGTACTCCGCAATAAAGCCCTTTGAGAGCAGTGTATTGATAGCTCCGTAGAGCGTACCTGCGCCGATATTCACTCTGCCGTTTGTCAGCTTTTTCACGTTCTGCATAATACCGTAGCCGTGCATTGGCGTAAGCAGTGACAGCAGAATATAATATACAGGCTCGGTCAGCGGGTTATGCTTTGACATAAGATCACCTCTGTTATCGTTCTCCGATATATCATTTGCTGTTATATCGTTATACGATATATCGGATGTTGTAATAACTATATCACCTTCCGATATATTTGTCAAGAGCTTTTTGAAATAAATCAAAATCGCCGCCAAGCAGGAGATTATCCCACTTGGCGGCTGTGATTTATAATTCTAAATTAGAAATTTACTCCCACTCGATTGTGGCTGAGGGCTTGGGAGTGAGATCGTAGAGCACGCGGTTTACGTTCTCGACCTCGGTTGTGATACGTTTGGTGATGTGCTGAAGGAGCTCGAAGGGAACGTCCTCAACTGTAGCTGTCATTGCGTCTTTGGTGTTGACTGCGCGGATAATTACGGGATAAGCGAATGTGCGCTTGCCGTCCTTAACACCAACCGACTTGAAATCGGGTACAGCGGTGAAATACTGCCAAACCTTGCCCTCGAGACCGTTCTTCGCAAACTCCTCGCGGAGAATAGCATCGGATTCTCTGACTGCCTCAAGTCTGTCGCGTGTAATCGCGCCGAGACAGCGAACGCCGAGACCGGGGCCCGGGAAGGGCTGACGGTAAACCATGTTATCGGGAAGTCCGAGAGCCTTACCTACTACTCTGACTTCGTCCTTGAAGAGAAGCTTTACAGGCTCGACAAGCTCAAACTGCAAGTCCTCGGGAAGTCCGCCGACGTTGTGGTGAGCCTTTACTCCGTCGCTCTCGAGGATATCGGGATAGATTGTACCCTGAGCGAGGAACTCGATTCCGTCGAGCTTTCTCGCCTCTTCCTCAAATACGCGGATAAACTCTGCGCCGATGATTTTTCTCTTCTTCTCCGGCTCCGGTACGTCCGCAAGCTTATCGAGAAAACGGTCAACCGCGTCAACATAGATGAGATTTGCGTTCATCTGATTCTTGAACACCTCGACAACCTGCTCGGGCTCGCCCTTGCGGAGAAGTCCGTGGTTGACGTGAACACAGACAAGCTGCTGTCCTACAGCCTTGATGAGAAGTGCGGCGACGACTGAGCTGTCAACACCGCCTGAGAGTGCGAGGAGAACCTTTTTGTCACCTATCTGCTCTCTGAGCTCCTTAACCTGCTCGTCAATAAACGCGTTCGCAAGCTTTGGAGTAGTAATTCTTTCCATTGTTTCGGGACGTACATTTCCTTGCATATTTACCTCCGTATTATTTTAAGTTTATTTTAAGGCAACACCGCACAATTCAAGCCCATTCGATTGTGCCGGGCGGTTTGCTGGTTATGTCATAAACCACGCGGTTTATATGGTCACATTCGTTAACTATTCTGTTTGAAATTCTAGCGAGGACATCATACGGAATTCTCGCGAAATCAGCAGTCATGAAGTCATCGGTCGTCACCGCGCGGATTGCGATTAGATGGTCAAAGGTGCGGTGGTCGCCCATTACTCCGACAGTATGAACATCCGGCAGGACTACAAAATACTGGCTGAGCTCACGCTCGAGACCGCTTTTGGCTATTTCATCGCGGAGAACAGCGTCGGCATCCTGAAGAATCGCAATTTTTTCCTTTGTGATTTCACCCATTATGCGCACGCCGAGACCCGGTCCCGGGAATGGTTGACGCCACACAAGCTCCTTGGGAATTCCGAGGAGCTCCCCTACCCTTCTGACCTCGTCTTTGAAAAGGTCGCAAAGCGGTTCAATAACGTCGTCGAACTTGATGTCGTCAGGCATTTTGACTTTGTTGTGATGGGTTTTAATTTTGTCTGCGTCGCCCTTACCGCTTTCGATACAATCCGGGTAAATTGTGCCCTGGGCAAAGAATCCGCCGTCGGCTTCCTCCCTGATTTTGTTCCAAAAAACATTGTAGAATTCGGTGCCGATAATCTTGCGCTTATCCTCGGGATCCGTGGCGCCTTTTAACTTTGCGATGAACTCATCACCGCAATTAACGCGGACAAAGTTCATATCAAACAGCGAGGTGAAGGTTTTTTCAACGAAATCGCCCTCGTCCTTGCGCATAAGTCCCTGATCGACAAAAACGCAGGTGAGCTGATTTCCGACAGCCTTGCTGAGAAGCGCAGCAGCTACGGAAGAATCAACGCCGCCTGAAAGTCCGAGAACTACCTTTTTGCCGCCGATTTTTTCTCTTAAAGAATTAACAGTGTTCTCGATGAAGCCTTCCATCTTCCAGTCCCCGGCACATCCGCAAACTTCAAAAATGAAGTTGGAAAGCAGCTTTTTGCCGTACTCGGTGTGAGTAACCTCGGGGTGGAACTGAACAGCGTAGAGCTTCTGCTCCGCGTTTTCCATAGCCGCGCACGGACAATCCGCGCTGTGAGCTGTAACCTCAAAGCCTACCGGAGCCTCACTGATGTAATCGGTGTGACTCATCCATACAACACTGTCGGGGATATCCTTGAAGAGCCTGCTGTTTTTCTTATCTATATTAATATTGATTTTTCCGTACTCGCTTGTGAGAGCGCTTTCGACCTTTCCTTCGCGCATAAAGCACATAAGCTGACAGCCGTAGCAGATTCCGAGCACGGGAATTCCGAGATCAAGAATCGCGCTGTCATAGTGCGGCGAGCTCATATCATAGACCGAGTTCGGACCGCCGGTGAAGATTATGCCCTTGTAATTCTCCGACTTGATGTCTTCAAGGGGAGTTGTGTAGGGCTTAATCTCAGCGAAAACGTTATGATCGCGGACTCGGCGCGCAATCAGCTGATTATACTGACCTCCGAAGTCAAGCACGAGAATTTTTTCCTTCATGGCGTGAACCTCTTTATCTGTAGATTATATCCTCACGCGACGGACCGTTGGAAACGATCCCGATGTGAACGCCGATTTCTTTCTCGGCAAATTCGATGTAATCACGGCATTCCTTGGGCAAATCTTCATATTTCTTGATACCGCTGACATCGCACTTCCAGCCCTTGAGAGTTTTGAGGACAGGCTTGCAGCGTTTGAGCTTTGTTGTGCTCGGGAAGTAGTCAATAACCTCTCCGTCAAGCTCATAGGCAACGCATACGGGAATCTCGTCGAGATAGCCGAGAGCGTCGATGACTGTGAATGCTACTGTTGTCGCGCCCTGAACCTGACATCCGTAGCGGCTTGCTACGAGATCGAGCCAGCCCATTCTTCTCGGTCTGCCGGTTGTTGCGCCGTACTCGCCGCCGTCGCCGCCGCAGTTGCGAAGCTTGTCAGCCTCTTCGCCGAAAATTTCGGAAACAAATTCACCTGCACCGACAGCGCTTGAATAAGCCTTGACTACAGTGATTACTTCCTTGATTTCATAAGGCGGAATACCGGCGCCGACAGCACCGTAACCGGCAATTGTATTTGAAGAAGTTACCATCGGATAGATGCCGAAGTCGGTATCCTTGAGAGAGCCGAGCTGACCTTCCAGAAGGATGTTTTTGCCGTCGGCAATCGCCTTGCGAACAAACTGAAAGCTGTCTCCGACATAAGGCGCGAGGGCTTCCTTATATTCCATAAGCTTATCGAAAACTTCCTCTACAGTGATAGGCTCCTTGTTATAGAGCCCTTTGAGGGTAGCGTTTTTGAGCTCGACAGCATGAGCTATTTTTTCTTTTAAAGAATTAACATCATCATAAAGCTCGTTAATCTGAAAGCCGATTTTGCTGTATTTATCGGAATAGAACGGCGCAATTCCGCTCTTTGTGGAGCCGAATGAATTCTTGCCGAGACGCTCTTCCTCATAGCAGTCGAAGGCTACGTGATAAGGCATTACGATTTGGGCTCTGTCGGAGATGAGAATCTTGGGCTTTGGAACTCCTCTGTCCTCGAGCTCCTTGATTTCCTTAACGAAATTCTCAACGCTGAATGCAACGCCGTTACCGATTACGTTAGTGATATTCTGATGGAAAACGCCGGAGGGAAGCTGATGAAGGGCAAATTTTCCGTAATTGTTGATTATGGTGTGTCCGGCGTTCGCACCGCCCTGAAAGCGGATTACAACGTCGCTGTCATTCGCGAGGACGTCGGTGATTTTGCCCTTGCCCTCATCGCCCCAGTTGGCGCCTACAATTGCTTTAACCATTTTTGATACCTTTCACTGTTAAACGTTAATCTCGGGCTTTTCGTCCTCGAGGTCTTTGTATTTTTCAAGCACGGGAGCAACCTCTTCCGCGAGGAAGTCGACTGTCTGTTCCTTTGCTCTGCCTGTGTATTTTTCGGGCTGAAGGAGCTTTTCGAGCTCCTCGAGAGTTACTCCGAAAGCATCGTCAGCCGCGATTCTCTCGAGAAGGTCGTTCTCGCCGCCCTCTTCCTTGATTACCTTTGAAGCAGCCATAGAATGCTGACGGATTTTTTCGTGGAGAACCTGACGGTCGGCACCGCGGTTCTTTACCGCATCCATCATGATATTTTCCGTAGCCATGAACGGAAGCTCCTTGCGGAGTCTTGATTCGATAACCTTGGGATAGACAACAAGTCCGTCGGCGACGTTCGCGTAAAGATTGAGGATTCCGTCAATCGCGAGGAATGCCTCGGGAACGCTGAGACGTTTGTTCGCGCTGTCGTCGAGTGTTCGCTCAAACCACTGTGTAGCCGAGGTGAAGTAGCCGTTGAGCACGTCTACCATTACATATCTTGAAAGAGAACCGATTCTCTCGCTTCTCATGGGGTTGCGCTTATAAGCCATCGCCGAGGAACCAATCTGGTTCTTCTCAAACGGCTCCTCAACCTCCTTGAGATGCTGGAGAAGTCTGATGTCGTTTGAGAACTTTGAAGCCGACTGAGCGATTCCGGCAAGCACATTGAGGAACTGACTGTCGATTTTGCGCGAATAGGTCTGACCGGAAACCGCATAGCAGCCCTTGAAGCCCATTTTCTCGGCAATCTTCCTGTCGATAGCCTTACACTTTTCATGGTCGCCGTCGAATAGCTCAAGGAAGCTCGCCTGAGTTCCCGTTGTTCCCTTTGAACCGAGAAGTTTCGCCTTTGAGAGCTGATACTCAACGTCCTCGAGGTCAAGCAGTAAGTCCTGAATCCATAGAGTGGCGCGCTTGCCGACTGTTGTGGGCTGCGCAGGCTGGAAATGAGTGAACGCGAGAGTCGGGAGCGCTTTGTATTCATCGGCAAACTTTGAGAGATTGCGGATTACGGTGATAAGCTTTTTCCTGACGACTTTGAGCGCTTCTGTCATAATAATCAAATCGGTGTTGTCGCCGACATAGCAGGAGGTCGCGCCGAGGTGAATTATTCCCTTGGCGTCCGGACACTGCTGACCGTAGGCGTAAACATGGCTCATAACATCGTGACGGACAAGCTTCTCGCGCTCTGTTGCGACATCATAGTTGATGTCGTCCTTGTGCTCCTTGAGCTGGTCAATCTGAGCCTGAGTTATCGGCAGACCGAGCTCCATCTCAGCCTCGGCAAGCGCAATCCAGAGCCTTCTCCAGGTTCTGAACTTCATATCGGGGCTGAAGATGTATTTCATCTCGGTGCCGGAATATCTTGATGAGAGCGGACTCTCGTAAACGTTTTTACTCATTATTCTTCCTCCTTTGAGGCACAGTTATCTTTTTTATCAAATTCCATTCCGCCGCGTTCCTTGCCCTTGAAGGTGAGCTTTGTGGTCGCTGCAGGATAATTTCCGCTGAAGCATGCGTCGCAGTAATCGGTGAACCTGCCGCCGAGCATTTCAGTCAGGCAGTCCGCAGGCAGATAGCCGAGTGAATCAGCTCCGCTGAGCCTTGTGATTTCCTCGATAGAATGATTGACGGCGATTAGCTCTCCGCGTGAAGGAATATCGGTTCCGTAATAGCATGGCCACAAGAACGGCGGCGAGCTTATTCGCAGATGAACCTCCTTGGCTCCTGCGTCGCGGAGCATATTGGTGATGCGGTCAACGGTTGTTCCGCGGACAATGCTGTCGTCAATAACAACGACGCGCTTGCCCTTTATCATATCCGCTATTGGATTGAGTTTTATTTTAACGGCGTTCATTCGCTCGCTTTGGGAAGGCTTGATGAAGGTTCTGCCGATGTAACCGTTCTTGACTATTCCCTTTTCATACGGGATTCCCGACTCCTCGCTGTAGCCGATTGCGGCGTCGATTCCCGACTCGGGAACACCGATTACCATATCGGCTTCAACCGGGAACTCACAGGCGAGGATTCTGCCTGCCTGCTTACGTGATTCGTAAACACTGATTCCGTCGATGAAGCTGTCGGTACGCGCAAAGTAGATATACTCAAAAATGCAAAGAGATTTTTTGCACTTATTTTCCGGCATAATACTGCGCACGCCGTTCTTGTCAACAACAACAATCTCGCCTGCCTCAACGTCTCTGATGAACTCGGCTCCGCACGCGTCGAGCGCCGCGGACTCACTCGCAAAAACTATAGAGTTGTTTATCTTGCCCATACAGAGCGGACGGAATCCGTGGGGATCACGAGCGGCAATGAGCTTTCTCGGGCTCATTACGAGCAGAGAATACGCGCCCTCGAGGTGCTTAACCGCCTCGACGACAGCCTTCTCGGCAGAGCCGCTGTTGAGGCGCTCGCGCGCTATGACATAGCAGATAACCTCGGAGTCGATTGTAGTCTGGAAAATCGCTCCGCGCTGCTCGAGCTCCTTGCGGATTTCGACCGCGTTCGTCAGGTTGCCGTTGTGAGCAACCGCGAGAGTACCCTTCACATAACGCATAACAAGCGGCTGTGCATTTTCAAGCACAGAGCCGCCTGCTGTTGAATAGCGGACATGGGATACAGCCATCTGTCCGCTGAGAGAGTCAAGTATTGAATTGTTGAAAACCTCGGTTACAAGCCCCATATCCTTGTGGTAGTTCATAACGCCGGAGTCGGATACAGCTATGCCGCAGCTTTCCTGACCTCTGTGCTGTAAAGCCAGAAGACCGTTATAGCAGGCATAGGCAGGATTAACCGTGCCGTCGCTGAATATTCCGAAAACTCCGCACTCCTCGTGGAGCCCTTCTGTGGGAAGGTTATCAAAACAATGGTTCAAATGATTCACACTCCGTAAAAATGAGAGATTAGTCCGAAAGGCCTACGCGCTTCATCATCTCGGCGTAAGCGTCCTCAACTCCGCCCATATCACGACGGAAACGATCCTTGTCGAGCTTTTCCTGGGTGTCAACATCCCAGAAACGACAGGTATCGGGTGAAATCTCATCAGCGAGAAGAATCTCGCCGTGGAAGCGTCCAAACTCAATCTTGAAGTCGATGAGGTCAACATTAACGGACTTGAAGAATTCCTTCATAACCTCATTAACCTTGTATGCATATTTTGAAATTGTCGCAATCTCGTCCTTGGTAGCGGCACCGATTGCGTAGATCTGGCTTTCATTAATCATAGGATCTCCGAGATCGTCATCCTTGAGACAGAATTCGAGAGTAGGCTCGGCAAAATCAGTGCCCTCGGGAACGCCGAAGCGCTTTGAAAAGGAGCCTGCAGCCTTGTTACGGATGATTACCTCGAGAGGTACAATCTCAACCTTTTTGAGAACAGTATCTCTGTCGCTAAGTTCTTCAACATAGTCAGTGGGAATACCCTTTGCCTCGAGAAGCTTGAACATAAAGTTGCTCATGCGGTTGTTCACAACGCCCTTGCCGACGATTGTACCCTTTTTCTCGCCGTTAAAAGCTGTAGCGTCGTCCTTGTAGGAAACTATGCAGTAGTCCTCGTTGTCTGTCGCAAAAACCTTTTTGGCTTTGCCTTCATACATCTGTTCTCTTTTTTCCATTTCACATTCCTCCAATAAGAAAATATAAATTGAAACAGTTCTACAAAGAGCATTATATAACAAAAA
>CAMHHL010000072.1 GCA_946184925.1 uncultured Clostridia bacterium
GATTATATAACTGTTACGGGCGTTTTCGATTATGTAAAAAGCGATAGTTCTGTGTCGTTAATGATATACGCCGTTAATAATACATTTGTCGCTGACAAAGTGAATAAAAAACTGTTTGAAAAGGTTGAAAAATATACAAGCAAGGAATTGTTGTACGATATTATAGAATAAAATAAAAACGCCCTCGAGTATTGGCGTACTCAAGAGCGTTGAACATACAGGGAGCGGAGCTCGTCTATATGCTGTAGCAAGTAAATTATAGCCGAAATCCGCTCTCCTGTCAATACAATTTGATAGGAGGGTTTTGTTTTGAAACCGAAAAAACTACCGAGCGGGAATTGGAGAGTCCGAGTCCTTGACTATGTTGAGCCCGGCGGTAAACGACACCTAAAGTCTTTTACCGCGCCGAGCAAAAACGAGGCGGTTCTCAAGGCTCTCGAATGGGAGAAAAATCGCCCGAGCGCGACCTACGACGAGCTCACTCTCGAGCAAGCGTATAAGAGATATATTGACAGTAAGGCTGCGACTCTGTCACCGTCTACCGTCAAGACATACAGAGGATATGAGCGTCGCGACTTTCCGCTGCTCAAGAAAATGAAGCTCAAGGACATCACCGCCGAACTCGTTCAAACGGCTATATCTGAAATCAGTAACAAGTACGCACCGAAAACCGTTCGTAATAAGCACGGACTATTATTCGAGGTACTTAAGGCGTACCGCCCAAGTCTACAGCTTACGACGCACTTACCGCAAGCTGAAATTAAAGACAAAGTAATTCCGACGTCGGACGATGTTAGAATGTGCCTTGACAATGCAAATGAGTTTATCCGCGTCCCGATTTTACTTGCAAGCTCAGGGAGCTTGCGCTGTTCGGAAATATGCGCTCTGACTCCCGAGGATTTTTCGGAGCTCGGAGTACAAGTTAATAAGGCGGTCGTATTTGACGACGAGCATAATCTTGCGCTAAAACTACCAAAAAGCAACGCGGGACACCGCTTTTGTCCCCTCCCCGCCGATGTGATTAAGGAGGCGCGAGCGTGGGAACATTTCGGGCTTACGCCCGATAAACTCGAAAAACAATATCAAAGGCTAAAGAAAAAGCTCGGGCTCGAGTTTACCTTTCATTCGTTCCGACATTATTTCGCCTCGGAGCTCCACGCTCAAGGCGTCCCTGATAAGTATATCGCAAAAGTCGGCGGCTGGAGAGACGTCTCAACCTTACAAAAGGTTTACCAACATACGCTCCGCAACCGCGAGGCGATTTATGAGGACAAGATTGTGAATATATTTACAACGAATTTAACGGTCGTTAAGGGTAAAGCGAATAAAAAACAGGCGTAAAAGTGACACGAAAAGTGACACAATTTTTCAAAGGTGTAGTGTTTATGGGCTTTTTGCGGTTTTTCCGTAGAGTTCAAGTCCTTCTGCCCCTGCCATCAATTTTTGGCTTCGGAAAGCGATTTCCGAAGCCTTTTCTCTTTTAATTCTACCAAAAATTCTACCATCGTTATGCGATGTTCAAATTTATGGCGCTGTCGAGAGCGTTTATCGTCGCTTCCTTTGCGGTCTTTCGGCGATTGATATAAATTCTCTCGGTGGTGTTTACGCTTTCGTGTCCGAGCAAAACGGCAAATAAAACAATATGTAATCGGGTGGTTCACAAAAAACTGCGAACCACCCTTTGATTTTCTATTCCGGCAAACTGTAGACCTTCGCCTGAGCGTAGTTCCCGCTGAGGACAGGAACCACATATGTATTACCGTTTTGTGTGTACGAGCACACATAGAACGAATATACTCTGAACACATATTTCTGGTTTTCGGGAGTTCTGTCGTTGGTGACAGAAGCCGAGAAGAAATAGTTGTAGGAATCCGTTACGGTAGAATAACGAAGGATATTGCCGTTGTCGGTTGAAGCTTTGATGTAACTGTAGTTGAGATTGCTGCCCTTGAAGCTGCTTCCCTGTGCCGTAGCCTCAGTGAGAAAAGCGTTTTTGTTATTATTCAGAACCGAATAAACGCTCTCTCGAGTGGGTTCCACTCCGTTAAAGGCTTCCTTCTTGGGAGAATTTGTGTCGGTATTGTACGCATAGAACAATACACCCGCTCCGAGGAAGGTGACGTTTTCGGCATCTTCGATTACTTCGCCCGAATCGTCGTAAACTCTCGGAGCTTCCACGTCAAAGAAGTCCTGAACGTAGAAGTTCTGGATACACTTTTCGATGTTGTTGACTCTCTTCACTTCGGTATATCCCGGCACAACAGCGGATGTTCCGTCGACGCTGTCGCGCGAGGTGAGGTTCTGCTCCACAGTAAGGTTAAGGTCGCTTGTTACACGGAAAGAGTAAATTGTGTCGTAACATACAACAGCTGAACCCGACTTGCCGTTTTCGGCTCCGCTTCTCCATACGACATCCTCCGAATCGACATCGTACTCGCTTGCTTCAAGCGCGATTTCCTCCTGAAAATGGAAGGTTCCTTCAATCGGAGTTCCGTTTACAGTGACAGTGTATGGTTTGATTTCGGGAGTCAATGTAACCGAGGCTGTGTGTATTGAGCTCGCGACACTGGACGTAACGCTCTCAAGATCAAGCACATAATTGAAGTAGACATTATGAAGTACGGGCGCGTTTGCGATCACCTGAGCCTCAATAGCGTTCGCCGCGGAAGCGTCATAACTATCGAGCGAAACCACATAGGTCTTATTCGTGAGATACTCGTCGAAGGTGTCACCCTCGATATACTCGAAGGTGCCCGACTTTGAGGGATCGTACTCCTTGAAGTTGTACGTAATTCTCAGTCCGTGACCTTTGAACGTTGCCTGAACAATAAAGTAGCTCGTCTCCCCTCCCGTAAGTTCGGAGTCAAAGGTGATTGAAGTCTCGTCGGGGTCGATTCCCTCCTCAACCGACGGAGAGAGAGGATTGTAGTCCGAGTTGGTTTTGATTAAGGTAATAGTATCGACCTCATAATTCGCCGCGGGAGTGACCTCGAGCGTGATTGAGTCTCCCTCGTAGATATCTGTAGCAGAACTCAATGTGCTTCCCGCGCCGTTAACGGTTCCGTTAGCGTCGCCGAGGAATTTGACATGGACTTGCGGGGTGGCTTTAATATAATAACGAACATTATAATTACGCCTTGAGCTTGCGGCATTTTGAGCGGTTGTATCGAAAATAATACTTGTATCGGAGTAGTTTGAGGAAACCACCGAGCTATCTGTCGATTCCCACGCTCCGTAAGATTTATCAGTCGAAGGAACATAATGCTCGGATAATCCGGTGCGAGTAATAGTTACAGCGGCAACGTGAGGTACATAAAGTCCTGAATCGTAAGTACCGCTGCTCGGGTATGTTATACCGAGATAGGAGTACGACGCTCCAAGAGTCGCGTTATTAGTGGAAGAGTTTCCAAGATAAGGAGTGAAATTCACTTTGTCCGAACCATAGTAGACGGAACCTGATGGAAATTTAAAGCCTGCGACTCTTTCAAACGTAGTTGAGATTGTCGAGAGTTTCACTATATTTGCAGCGCCTGTATTATTACCGCTCACTATATTATGTGAAGCCCACACCCATATATCGCCTGTGTTTAGCGATTGAGCCTCATCAACAGCAACCCATCCATATGTGCTATTTACATATATCATTAAATGAAACTTATAGTTATGCGCGTTAACAATATAGTCATATGTAGAATTCGGGAAAGTTGAAACGGTAACACGATTACTCGTTCCGTCAAGGTAATCAAGCAAAAGCTTTGTGTAGGCATTGGTTGTACTATTAACAGTTTTTGTCAATGAAAAAGTTGAATCTCCGCCTTTGTGCTTACTTGAAGCCAAAAGCTTTGGATACATAAATGCTCCGCTCCTGTCGCCGCCTGCGGTTGCACCTACACTACAATAAGATGTGCCTATACCACCGGTAATACCGAGTCTATTAGCAATTAAGCCCCAACCGCTTGTATTACTGTCTGTGCTTGGATCAAGTACCTTTCCACCCGAATATGGATAAGTAGATTTATTTAACTTATCCACAATGCTTTTAACATGAGTCTCATTTGTTGATGTATTATATTCGTCATAAGCTGTAATATTATTTGGCGTATATCCTGCCTGTATCAGCAATTTAGTATAAGCTAAAATTACATCTGAACCGCCTACTATTCTTGACGAAGCATTCATTGTATTTTCACTATTATTTGCAGAATAGATTTTATCGCTCCACCTGCTGTCGCCTACGCCCCACGCGCGGAAGTCGTCGTAGGACTGAGTTGTGGCGGTCGCGGTTATGTAGACATCCTGAGCGGGCATTGTGAAGGTGTAGGATCTTCCCGACTTTGTTGCGGAAAGCCCCGAAATCGGTTTGTCGTCGGCATCGGTAAAGCTCAGGGAAGCCGCTTCTACGGTGTAGCCGTCGGAGGGATTGATTGTGAAGCTCGGGGACGTTTTGTAGCCCGCTTCGGACACGGTATTGGAATAAGCAAAGTGCTCACCGTCCGTGTAGTAGATATGATAAATCTCGGGAGTTATGTTACAGCTGATGTTAGCGACAGTTGCGCTGGTTCTGAAGTCGCTCGCGCTTACTGTGAATTCTTTGGGATTTGCGGTGTTTGTCGAATCGAGAGTAGTCGTCGGAGAAGTGTGATCAGTTGTCCAGCTCTCGAACGCGAAGTAGCCGGCGTCTGCTGTATACTTCATCCTGACGTTCGCGCGCGAGGGAACGTAGTCGCCCGAAACGAAGCTCTGAGTTTCCTCACCCTCGATTGTGTACCCAGCCACAACCGAGCCCATGTGCTCGTCGTCGACAGGTACGTCATTGGATTTAATTGTATAGTTTATCTTTCGCGCCGGAGTTGTGCCGCCGAGATAGGCGTAGTTACGCCATACATAGCTATAACCTGTCTCCGTTATAAACTCCTGTAAGGTATGCCCCGCGTTTTTATTTGTATCTGCCGTAGCCCTGAATATATAGATATCCGATAGTTGTACATTTCCGTTTTCGTCATAGTCTTTACCGCAGGCAGCGAGAGTTTTTTCCTCATCAATTACTACCCACTCGGAGTTTGGATTATCGAGAGATGAAGCGCTGCTGCTTATTCTCAGAATCTGATGATACCCCCGTTTAAGATTTCCGACAAGCGTATTACCGTAACCGTCATTGAGATCTCCGCGGATTTCTGAGCCGGTAGTTGATGTATCTGTACCTAAAAAACCCTTATATTCCGAGAAACCAATCGGAGCTGCCGTGGCATTGTTAAATACAAGCTGTCCGGCTTTCTCGGTCTGATTAATATTGGATTGCAAATAGTGAACCGTATCGTTAATATCCCACTTGTCTTCCGTCAAGGTAGTAGGTTGTTTTACCCCCGCCTGAATAGCGAGCTTTGTAAGACCGATCATAACCGCGCCGTTGTCCTTAACCGAATCGACGACGTCGGTCGTCGACTCTGTCATATCGGTATCTCTCCAGCGCACGTCATCACGTGCCCACCTGCGCCAATCGTCAACGTTCTGACCGCTGAAGGTGACTGTAACATCCGAGGCGGGCATTGTAAAGACGTAGTGAGTGCCGTTGTGAGCAACGGGGATTTCATTGTTATCTGTATCACGGGCAACAATCTTTAACTCATATACAAAGGAACCGTCGGTCTTGGGCGCGATTTCAAGATTAACCTGATCACCGGTTGTAGCTGCCGAAGGAACGTAAGTATAGGTAAAGCTCGCTGAGTTGGTTCCGTAGACATAGTTGATATCGTAGCTCTTTGCGGTAGGAGTGTAAACGATATTCGCAACCGTTGAAGTGGTTTTAGCAGCGGTGAAACTGAAGGTTGTCGCGGTATGCGTACCGCTGAAACCGCCTGAAATTGTCCAGTTGTCAGCTGCGGTGTAACCCGACTCAGGCTCGGCGGTGATGTTCACCTCTGCCCCGTCGGGAACAAAACCGCCGGACTTAAAGCTTGAGGTGGTGCCGTTTTGGGTGTATGCAGCGGTAAAGTCAGCTTTTCCGCTGAGGTTTATCTGGACGCCCTCAACCTTGAATCCCGCTACTCGGTTCATTGTGTCGTAATAGTCGGAAAGCTTTATATCGGCGTTCTTAGTGGAATCGGCGGTTGAACGCATTATGTAGACTTCACCTGTGGAGAGTGTTTTCTCGGTATCGACAGCAACCCAACCGACAGAGCTGTTGACACGGATTGCGAGGTAGTAGCCCGCGTTGAGATAACCGATAACAGTGGCTTGGTTTTCAGCGAGAGATGTGCTCATCGTTGCGGTTGTATTTGAAGCGGAACCCATCAGGGCATTATCGTAACTGTTGAAGCCAAACGCGGTCTTGATGTCGTTCCAGTCATTTACAACTCCTTCCGGGGTGTAGTTCGCGATTTTTGATTTAGCTCTGTTTACGGAGTTTACACCTTCTATAGTTTCTTCGCTCCAGAGTCCTGCCTGGATAGCAAGCTTGGTTGACGCGAGGACAAGGTCTCCGCCGCCGACCTTACTGTTGAGCATAGTGGACGAACCGTTGAGAACAGTATCAGCCCAGTTGGAGTTATTAATCTCCCACTTGCGGTAGTCGGAATCGATTGTTGAGTTCTGCGAAACCTCACCCTTGTATCCGACAATTTTCGTAATAGTTGAATAACGCTTTGCAAGCGCGATGTTTGTATTGTTAGCTGTATTGGTCAGACAGTCCATAATATAGACCGTCGAGCCACTCGCGAGAGTCAGCTTCTCATCAACAGCGACATAGTTTTTGCCGCCGCTCGAGGTTTTCACCTCAATAACGAGATGCCAGCCCTGCTGAATATTTGTAATAATATCGCTGTATTTTCCGGACGCGGATGTTCCGGCGCTGTTGTCGTAAAAAACATCCTTCTGTGAAAACAATCCGAGCGACTGATTGGCGGGAGCTCCCCAGATTATCGCCGAGCCGGAATAGCCGTTGTGGTTGGTAAGAAGAGTCGCCATATCGCCTACGTCAAACTCAGACGCGTCACGAAGTCCTGCCTGAACAGCGAGCTTTGTAATCGCGGTCGTGGGCGCGCCTCCGTTACCGAGTGTGCTGTTACCCATTGTTGTTCCGCTCCAGCGGCTGTCATGGTGAGTCCATGAACGATAATCGTCAGAATTCAAGGCGGTAGTCTGAACAGTCGCGACAACCATCATCGTCAGAAGCATCGACAGAGTTATGAGTAAACTTAAACTTCTTCTAATATATTTCATAATAATTCCTCCGAAAACTAATTTGAGCGAAAACGGATTACCAGTCACCGTCTCCGAGGTCATAATAGTCGTTATTGACGTCAGGGTTGGTGTTGTCGTCAAACAGACCTCCGGGATTGTTATGATCGGTGTTGGCATCTGTGGAAATCCCCAAGATGTTTTCTTGCAGCGTTATGACGATATACTCAAACTCGGGCGGGTAATACTCTTTTTTTACAGACAAAATATCAATCATTTCATTGTCCTCCGCTCTGTTTTTTGAAAACTAAAATTCAGTAATTATATTCGCGATATACATCTGAATCAATGTAGCGTCACGAACACTGACAGAATTACTGCGGTTAACGTCAGCAAGCTCCTGTGCGCGGTAGCTGAGCTTGCCGATACCTACCTTGTACTTCTGAATCTTAGTAACGTCACTAATATCGACCTTACCGTCCAGATTAACATCTCCGACAAGCTTTGTACAAACAAGAACGCTGTTGATGTAGTTTTCAAAGCAATAGGTCTGAGCGTAACTGTTTTTGTAGAAAGAAACTGTGAGGGTGTTTGAGTGCGACATCGGGCTCAACGCTTCCGCGCCGATTGACGTAACCGAATCGGAGATGAACAAGGTACCGAGGGATGTCGCGTTATAAAACGCGTACTTTCCGATTGAATGAAGATCAGTCGGAAGGTCAATGTCCGCAAGACTTTCGCATCCGCTGAAAGCTCTGTCCCCTATCGACTGTAAGCCGGGGGGAAGACTAACCGACTCGAGCGAAGAACAATCGCTGAAGCAATAATCCGATACCTCCTCGAGTTCAGCAGGCAAGCTTACAGATTTAAGCTCACCGCATTTGCTGAAGGCATAGCTATCTATGGAACTGACCGTATCAGGAATAACAACTTTCTGCAATCCGCAATCAGCGAACGCGTAAGAGGCAATCTCCGTAACACTTTCGGGCACGGTAAAAGCATTCAATGAGGAATCGCCGTTGAAAGCGGAGTAAGGGATCTTCTTTATAGAAGGCTTGCCCGAGAACCTGACAGAGGAGAGGTTCTCGCACGAAGCAAAAGCCATTTCGCCGATTTTCGAAACACTGTCGGGGATTGTTATTGCAGTAAGAGCGGTACAGCCGTAAAATGCCGATTTACCAATTGAGGTATATTTATCGGGAATCGACACCGACACAATATCCGAGTTCTTAAAACAGTTATCATATATACCCACAACAGGCAACCCCATGATATTATCGGGGAGCTCTAAACTCTTTTCACTGCCGTTATACGAATATATCGTATATGTTCCGTCGCCGACAGCCGCGTAGCTATAGTCTCCGTAGTTAACTATTGTAGCCGCGGAGACCGATAAACACGTCGGAACCACAGAAAGAATCGCAAGGAGCACTGCAAGTGTGATTTTTAATATTTTCACGTTCTCACCCTCCCTTACTCTGACGCCGAGAATACTTTCGCCTCGGCATAAGGATCACTGATAACAGCATAGGTTACGCCGCCTTCGCTGTAGAGATAGAAGGAATATACGCGGTAGGAGTATTTTGCTGCATTTGACGGTTCATTCACAAGGCTTAACTCCAGCAGATAATGGACATAGTCGCTTCCGTACGGATTTCTGAGAATCCTGTCGTTATAGTTGAGAGCGCTGTCCTGAGCGTAATTATGATAGCTGTAGGAAAGTCCTGTTTCCTTATTTTTATAAAGGTGCTTGGAACCCTTTGAGGTCTTTTTGTTTTCGAATCCGAGTGCATACTCCTCAAGGTGATTGACAGCGTCATTCTTAGTAATCGCGGACTTGACGGGAGCGTCATTCACGTCGTCATAGACGTAGTAGAATACGCCGGCGCCGATCAAGGTTTTGCTTGACTCGACAAATCCAATATGATTCTGGATATAAAAGTTCTGATTGCA